>JAQXIE010000035.1 GCA_029007645.1 Bacteroidales bacterium | reverse complement strand
GGGCAGGTTGCATACGTGTTACTCACCCGTGCGCCAGTCGCCAGCAGGAGGTGCAAGCACCTCCCCTGATGCCCTTCGACTTGCATGTGTTAAGCCTGCCGCTAGCGTTCATCCTGAGCCAGGATCAAACTCTCCGCTGTTTATATCGATTTTTCAATCTTCTATAACGAATTTTTGTCTTGCCTGGCTTCCTGTTCAAGTTTCTCGGAATTGCGGGACTTGATGTCCCTTGTACTCTTCACAACTTTTACGCTGCTCTGTCTTGTGGCAATCTTGTCATTGTTCTCCTGCTCTCGGATCCGCCGTTCCCGCCTCAGGGGCGGCTGCCGGATTGTTCCCGATTGCGGATGCAAAATTAGTGCATTTCCCGGCCACAGTCAAGTGTTGTCATAACAATTTTCGCAGATTTTTGTTCATATCGCTTTATCTTGTTGTGGCTCAGTTGAATCAACAAATGTTAAATTATCTTTCGCATTGTTAATTATATGTTCTGAAACATGTTTTGAGAATTCACCATATTCCTTGGTAAATGAAATTTTTGCAAAAAAAGCCTCAGCAAAGGATAAAAACGGGCAAATGGCGTTGTCTCAGCGGCGCGGTTTGATCATTCCGTGACGGTAGGCATATAGGAGTTCGCGCAGTTCGTTGATCTGCGACTGAAGCTCGCGGCCTTTGTCAGTATCGCGGACCAACATCCGATTGCGACTCATTTCGACCAGGGTGTTGGTTGAAACGATGTCGGTACAGTTGCGGATGGCCTCTTCGGTGCTGCTGAAGGGCTCATGCTGCACCAGAACGAATCCGCGGGAATGGAACACGAGTGTGTAGCCGGCGATGCCGGTGGTATGATGATAAGCCTTGGCAAACCCGCCGTCGATCACCATAAGCTTGCCGTTAGCCTTGACAGGGTTCTCCCCTTTCCCTACCTTGACTGGGACATGGCCGTTTATGATATGCCGGTGAGGCCCTGTGACGCCGAACTCGTCGAGGATATGGTCGACGACATCTTCGCGGTCGCGGAGCGTATAGTAGAACCCCTTTTCCTCGACATGAGTGGATTTGTCGGCGATAAAGTACCGTTCGAAAGTGGTCATGGCATGTTTGTCGAAAAGCGGGGAATCGGGGCCGCACCACAGATACCAATAGTAATCGCGCGCATAGTCGCGGATATGGGCCGGAGTGTCATGGTTGATGGCGGCGCGAACCAGCATCCCTATATTATTAAGGAGTTCCTTGCCCTTATATTTCTTGCCCAACAGGTCGACCTCCTTGAGGGAACCGTCGGCATTGAGGGGGACGGACGCATGAAACATAAGGTTGGAGTTTACGATATTGAACATGCCTCCATGGTCGTAGAATACATTGATATGCCTTTTGAGTTTATCGCTGATTTCGAACGAACGTTGCAGGCGCTGCATGAGTTGATCCTCCTCGGGCGACAGCTTATACGGGTCAGCGGGGTCGATGGTCGGGAAATTGGAATCGAGCATAGGATATGACACGCCGTTGAGCGAGATCGATTTGCGGTCGGGCGATAATACGGAGAGGAGTTTGCGGTCATCCATCTTCCACTCCGGGTGACGGTCGATCATGGAGCCTTCGAGCTTGAACTGAATGATTGCGATCGCCTTGTGCATTTTGGAGAGCAGCTCGAGGGTCTTTTTGCTATGTATGGGACAATCGGGATCGGTTTTGGGCATAAAAATGGAGCACGAGTCATTCTTATAGACATCCATAGCGAAAGTGGCGAGCGGCAGGAGGTTAATGCCATAACCTTCTTCGAGAGTTGCGAGGTCGCCGTATCTAAGGGCAATCCGCAGCACGTTGGCTATGTTGCATTCATTGCCGGCGGCTGCGCCCATCCAGAGGATGTCGTGATTGCCCCACTGCATGTCGAAGCTATTATAGTCGAGCAACGTATCCATTATGATATGCGCGCCATGGCCGCGGTCGTAAATGTCGCCGAGGATGTGGAGCCGGTCGATGCTGAGCCGCTGGATCACATTACACAGAGCGATGATGAAATCGTCGGCCTGTTCGCACGAGATGATTGTCTCGACGATACGGTTGTAGTATAGCTGTTTGTTTTCAGCCTCGGGGGCTTCATGGAGAAGTTCCTCGATGATATAGGCATATTCATGCGGCAGGTTCTTGCGTACCTTGGAGCGTGTATATTTGGAGGAAACGCTCTGGAGAACGCGCACAAGCCGATGAAGCGTGATATTATAGAAGTTTTCGAGGTCGGGTTCCTCGGCACGGATCAGTTCGAGTTTCTGTTCGGGATAATATATCAGCGAGCATAGTTCGGCGATTTCCGACTCGCGCATGGTATTGGCGTAGATTTCGTTTACCTTACGTTTGATATTGCCGGAAGCGTTCTTCAGAATATGCCTGAAAGCCTCGTCCTCGCCATGGAGGTCGGCGACGAAATGCTCGGTTCCCTTCGGCAGATTGAGGATTGCCTCGAGGTTTATGATTTCGGTACTGGCGGCCGAGATGCTGCCGAAGGTCTGTGACAGCAGTTCGAGCACACGTCGGTCGCTATCGACACGTTGTGCGGAAAATTTCTTGTTATCGACGGTATCAGACATAATGGTATCAGATATGCAGAGTGTTATTCAAGTGATTCGGATCGCTTCTACAAAGATATAACAAACCAACGAGCGAAGCAAACAAAAAACTGCGTTCGCTTCGCTACACTTTGTTCTTTCCGAAATGATTGGCAAGGATGAAAGGCCGGATTATCGAAGTGTATTCCGATTCGAAATTGGGAGTAAAGACTTGCTGACCGATGGCGGCATCGATTTCGACCAGGGGCCAGAACCGGCCTCCGTCGAGTTCGTCGGACGGTGCGGGGACGCGGTCGCTGACAGCGATATGGACGTTTACAAGCTCACGTTCGCGGTCGCTTGCAAACACATAGGAACATACGGGAATATAATCCAGACCTTCAAGGCCTATTTCTTCGCGGACTTCGCGGTGGAGCGCCTCCGGGACAGACTCGCCGAAGTCGACATGGCCGCCGACAGCCGTATCCCATTTCCCAGGCTGTATATCTTTCCATTCGGGACGTTTCTGGAGATAGATATCTCCGGCGGCATTCATCAAATGCAGATGGACCACAGAATGGAGCAGCATCGAACCGCCGTGGCACTCCCCTCGTGTCGCCGAGCCGACAACGCGGCCTGTCTCGTCCACCAGCGACAGAATTTCTTTTGAATTATCAGATTTCATATCACCAACATCTATTATATCTAAAAACGGGGATAGCCGAGAATTTATGATTTTTTTGTAACTTCGCGTCCTAAGACGCAAGACAATGGCAACAACAGAAGCATCGACAACAGTATTCGACAATATCCGGCAGTATCTGCTGCAGGAGATAGTCTACGACGGAGGAGGCCGGAAATGGGAAGTGGAACTCATCCTGCTGGCCGGAGTCGCAGTGGCGGCAGTGGCCTGCTACTTCCTGACCAAACTGTTGCTGGAGTTAGTGCGTAAGATAGTTGACAAGACAACCAACAAGTGGGACGACGACCTGCTCGACGAGAAGATGCTTCGCGCGGTGTCGCAACTGACGCCGGCATTGGTGATCAACTGGCTGTTGCCTGGCGTGTTCAAGGGCTTCATGAACGATGTGCGGTGGCTTCAGTCGCTGACGTCGATCTACATTGTAGCGACTGTAGTATTCATAATCTGGGTGTTTATCGGCACACTTCATGACTCGCTGGAGAAGCGGGAGAATCTGAGCAAATACGCCATCAAAGGAATTTTCCAGACTTTCCAGCTGATAGACCTGTTTACGGGTATCATCATAGCGGTGAGCATACTGATAGGAAAATCGCCTGTGGTGATACTTACGGCGCTTGGCGCGTGCGCGGCGGTGCTGATATTGATATTCCAGGACACGATCCTGGGATTGGTTGCCTCGGTGCAGTTTTCGGCCAACAAGATGTTGCAGAAGGGAGACTGGATCGAGGACAAGACCCACGACGTCAACGGCGAGGTTCTGGAGGTGACGCTGTCGGCGGTGAAGATACAGAACTGGGACAACAGCACATCGTGCGTACCACCCTATCTGCTGCTTAAGAATTCATTCCGCAATTACCAGCCCATGCGGGAATCGGGCGGACGGCGCGTGGATCGGTCCATCTATATAGATATGAACAGCGTGGGTTTCTGCGACAGCGCGATGCTTGCGCATCTGCATGACGAAGGATTCATAACCGGACATGAGCTGGAAGAACGGGCAATCAACCTGACACTGTTCCGCCACTATCTGGAACGATATCTCACGAGCCATGAGAAGGTGAACAGCAACATGCTGCTGATGATCCGGCAGCTTCAATGCACGGGATCTGGACTGCCATTGGAATTATATTTTTTCACGACCGCAGTGGAGTGGGAATCGTATGAGCGGGTGGTCTGCGACATATTCGACCATGTATACGCCGTGGTGAACGAATTCGGATTGCGTATATTCCAGACGCCGGCCGGAGTCGACCTGGAGCGTGCGTCATCAAAGAAAATTACAACCAAATGATAAAGAATCTGATGTTTGACCTGGGAGGGGTCATAATGGAAATAGAGCGAATGAACGCGGTCAAGGCTCTTGAGGGACTGGGCATGCGCGATGTGAACAAGATGCTCGGAGACTACGGTCAGACCGGGCCGTTCCTGCAGCTGGAAAAGGGAGAAATCAGCCCGGAGGAGTTTCATCGGGAAATACACAAGCTGATGCCGACGGGAGTGACCGACGACCAGATCGACGAAGCATTCGAGAAGTTCCTGGTCGGCATACCGGTCGAGAGACTCCGCAAACTTGAGAAACTCCACAAAGACTACAATATATATCTGCTGTCGAACACCAACAAGATAATGTGGGACGGTTTCATCACAAAGGAATTCCGCAAGGATGGCCATGACATGTCCTATTATTTCGATGGAACCGTAGCGTCGTTCGAGGCCAAGGCCTACAAGCCGGATGCGGAGATATTCCGCATTGCCGAGCGGCGGTTCGGGATCAAGCCTGAGGAAACGATCTTTTTCGACGATTCGAAGGCCAACTGCGAGGCAGCAGCAAAATTGGGATTCAGGACGGAATGGATCGGTCCCGAAAATCCGATAGCATAAAAAAAGCGCCGGCGATTGGCCGGCGATAATTACTGGATAATGTTTCTGTAAGCTTGCGCTTGGGTTGAAGGGGAAACTACCCTTTGCAGTCGTGGCGGCAGGTCAATACCGCCTCATTTGCAAAGGTAAAACAGACCGGAGGGAAAATAGTTCACAGGCGGATGCAAAATCAGCATCAAGCCTTGTCGTGCTTCTTCCCGAAAGCGTTCCACAGGATAATAAGCACGCAGACCAGAGCGAGGCCATATCCCATCCAGGTGAGATAGCGGTTGTATTCCTCGACCTTCTGGAACAGCATATCGATAGGCACGGCAGTGGAGAGCCAGTAGCCCAGCAAAGCGAGAACAGCATTCCAGACGAGCGCACCCAGAAATGTGAAGAGCGCGAACGTACCCACATTCATTCTGCTCAAACCGGCGGGGATGGATATAAGCTGACGGATAGCGGGTATCAGACGGCCGATAAATGTCGATATTGCGCCATGCTTGTCAAAATAAGCCTCGGCCCGTTCTACCTTGGCCCGGTCGATAAGACAAGCATGTCCGAAACGGCTGTCGGCAAAACGGTACACAACTGGACGGCCCACCCAAAGCGCGAGATAATAATTTATAAAGGCCCCGACCATAGCGCCGAGAGTGGCAATCAGTACCACGACGACGATATTCATATCCGCGCCTGTGCCCGAGTGGGTACAAGCCAGATAGGCAGCCGGGGGCACCACTACTTCCGAAGGAAAGGGAACAAACGAACTTTCAATGACCATAAACAGGAACACGAACAGATAGTTCGCATTGTCGACAAACCATTGAAAAAAGGTGCTGGCATCGAAGATGGCCAGATTTATCATGTCTAAAATCATATCAAATATCACAATTTATGCTGTCAGTCGACGGATTTCAATCTGTCGAGGACAGTACGGTAAGCGTCAGCCTTGGACGAGAGCGAAGCGGGATACGCTCGTGAAGTCGAAGGCATTCTCCAGAGCCGGATCTGACGTTCATTTCCGGCGGCATCGCGGAAAACGCATTCTGCGGATCTGCCCATTGCCGGGGGTTCGCAACCTATGATTTCCGCAAGGACCTCGGTCGCGAGTTTGCCGGTGGCCACGATATCCGAGACGGCAGGCAACTGCTCAAGGACACCGGCCAGATCTATCGGCTTTTTTATTTCCAGATCCTTGTCGGAAGCGTTCCCCCGCTTGCGCACAATCTCGCTGCCCGTGTCGCTGAAAGCTATCCCCTTCTCGGCCAGAAACGCCTTGAGTGCAGCGAGCCGATAGGTCTTTCGCTCGGCATCGACAAAATAATCTTTGTCGTTGAAAAAGACGACACCGAACACACGCCACATGTCGTTCTGGAAATTAGGATAGTAGAACTCCATGCTCCATTTTTCGGGACGCGCGGGGAATGTTCCGCAGAACAATACAGTAGCGTTCGCGGGGAAGAATGGTTCGAACGGATGGGATTCTACTTGCATGTAAGAAGTTGTTTAAACTAATTCTTTGGCAAGATTTAGTCCCAACCGGAAGGCCTGTTCGCGGACTTCGGCATCGATGCTCTGTTTCATATTGACAAATCCGAGCATCGGGATACCGACAGAGGCGGCAAAGTCATCAAGAGCTTTCTGCACCACGTTGGGAGCCCAGGTATATCCGCCGAATCCGGCAAGGGCCTTTCCTTTTATCTCGCGGGTCTTCATAGCGTCGACAAAGGCCTGAACGGGAGGCATCAGCGTCATGCTGTAGGTCGACGAGCCGATCACGAGGCCCTTGTAACGGAACGCATCGCTGATGATGTCGCTCATATTCGAATGGCAGGCGTTGTGGACCACGATTCGTTTTACGCCCCCTTCGGCCAGACCGCGGGCAATTTCCTCGGCCACTTCGGCAGTGTTGCCATACATGGACGCATATACGATCACCGCGCCGGGCTCGCTCTCATACTTCGAAAGCCTCTCATACAGGGCGACCACATCGGTGATACGGTCATGCCATACCGGGCCATGCGTGGAGCAGATATAATCCAAGGGCACACCGTCGAGCTTCTTCATGGCGTTCTGAACGAACTTGCCATATTTGCCGACGATATTGCTGTAATAGCGGTACATCTCATGGAAATATATTTCCGTATCCATATCGGAATCGACGAGGGCGCCGTTCAGAGCACCGAAGCAACCGAAAGCGTCACCGGAGAAGATCAGTTTGCGTTCGGGCACATAACTCATCATTGTCTCGGGCCAGTGCACCATGGGCGTCATGACGAACTTGAGCGAAACGCCGCCGAGGTCGACCACATCCCCCTCCTTGACTACATGGAAGCAGGAATCGTCCTCGATCTTATAGAATCCTTTGATCATGCCGACGGTCTGGACATTGCCGATAATCTTGACGTCGGGCCAGCGGCGCATCACCTCGGGAATCGATCCGCTATGATCTGGTTCCATATGATGCACCACCAGATAGTCGATTGCGCGACCCTGAAGCAAGTTGTCGATCTCATTTAGATATTCGCGCACCTCTGCGATCTCGACCGTGTCGATCAGCGCCACCTTGTCGGTGCCGGTCAGAATATATGAATTATAGCTTACTCCATACGGCAGAGGCCACATGGCTTCGAATTTTTCAGTCACACGATCATTGACACCGGCATAGAAAACGCCATCCGCAATTGTTCTGAGGTTCATAATCGGATAATTTTTTACAAAATTAACTATTTTTCCCGATATATCATCATGGCACGAAATTTGTAGTGATGATTATAACCAAAAGGTATAACAATCGGTTATAACTAAAGATTGAGAACGCACAGAAAAGAAGCGGATAATGAATAATACAGAGAAACGCCTGCTCACGGCAGAAGATATGCTGGAGCGGCGCGAGATAAACGGCGCCATAAAGATACTGAAACAGATAGCCGATTCGCAGACCGACTGGGATTCGATCGGAAAACTGAACGGCATTCAGGATGCCTATCACTATTTGTGCCATTACTTCCTGGAGGGGACGCCGGATCCGTCGCGCGGCGAGATGCTTGCGGATCTCGGCACGCAATTGCGTGCAGTCGGCGACAGGCTTGCCCGCAGGTCGCACCTTGACGAGCATGGCGCGTACTATGCGTCGATTCGGATGGCCGACATCCGCAATTACAATCTTCAGGAACTGCTGCACAATTATAAGTCGCTGATGGCGCGCGTGGTGCTGGCTGAATCGGCAGGATCGGTTCCAACCGATCTGTCATCGGAGCGCTACGAACTACTGGACGAAATCTTCACCGCGACAATGGTTTCATTCCAGGACCGTCACGCCATCCGGGCGATAAAGCAGATATTCCAGGACCCTGATGCCGACAGCGTATTAAAAGTGCAGCTTCTGTCGGCAATGACATTAGGATTGCTGGCATGGTTCGACGCCGACAGCATCGGATTTCTGCTCGACCTGGCAGGCGAGGAAACGCAGGCCAACGACGTGCGTGCCCGCGCCTATGCCGCCCTGACGTTCGCACTGTTAGCTCATGGCAACAGAATCGCACAAAACCGGACCCTGACGCAACGGCTCGAGCTGCTGTCGGACTCCGAACAGGCCATGCGCGAGCTCCGCACGGCAGTCAAAGCCATAGCCGGAACCCGCGACACGAAACGCATCAGCGACAAGATGGCCAATGAGGTGATCCCCGAGATCATGAAACTGCGTCCCGGAATCATGAGCAAAATCGAAGAAATGGGGGGCGAATTCGACCCCGAATCCGTAGGCAACAATCCCGAATGGGAGAAAATGCTGGAACAATCGGGGCTTACGCGCAAACTCGAGGAGCTGCAGGAAATGCAGAGCGACGGTGCGGACCTGATGATGGTGACCTTCTCCAATCTCAAGAATTTCCATTTCTTCCATAACATAAACAACTGGTTTCTGCCGTTCGACAGCCATAATCCACAGTTGCGCATCACGTCCGAGGATTCGCAGATGCTAGATGATCTGACGCGCTACACTCCGTTCATATGCGATTCGGACAAATATTCGCTGGCATTGGCCCTGGCCCAGGCTCCGGCAAATCAGCGCAAATTATTCTCGTCGCAGTTCGACGCCCAGTTCCGGCAGATGTCGGAGGAGATGCGCGACAAAATCCAGAGCGATGACCGGGCCGACTTCAACCGTGAAGCTGTCAAGGCCATTCGCGACATGTACCGCTATCTGATGCTCGGCCGCAACGTCGACGGATTCTTCAATCCGTTCGATGCGACGCTGGATTTCACCACATTCCCGGTGATCGGTCCGAAACTCGCCGACGCTGAGTTCCTGCAGACCATGTCGGAATTCTATATGAAGCGTGAATACTACACCGACGCCCTGGCACTCTTCAAGCACATTGCCGATGCCAGCCCGGCCGACAGTGCGGTATGGCAAAAAATCGGATTCTGCCGTCAGAAGAACAAGGATTACACCGGATCCCGCGAGGCGTACATGAAATCGGAATTGCTGGGCGACGACAGCGACTGGATAGTCCGTAAACTCGCGTTCGTCAATAAGAAGACGGGGCATTACCGTTCGGCTTACGACTATTATGTCCGGCTGTTGCAGAAAGATCCGGAGAATATGTCTCTGCTTCTGAACAGCGCACGGACTGCGCTTGCCGCTGGCATGACGGCCGAGGCGCTGGCTCATCTGTATCATGCCGATTATCTGCAGCCCGACAATATCGATATAAAGCGGTCGATAGCGTGGGCCACCATGCAGAACGGCGAGCTGGACAAAAGCGAGAACCTCTATTCGGCAATACTGCTGGATCAACCGTCGACGGGCGACTGGCTCAACGCGGGCCACGCCGCGCAGTTGCGGGGCCAATACCGTACTGCTTTGAGCCGGTACAACAACGCGGCACAGGATGGACACGACGATTTCGCCTTGGCCTACAACGCCGATATTCCGATGCTGGAACGTCTCGGAGCCGACCCCGACGGCATTCGGATTCTGCTTGACGAAGTCCTGAAATAAGCCTTATGGATACTGCCGGAATATACGTACATATCCCCTATTGCAGGAGCCGGTGTCTATATTGCGATTTTTACTCCGAGGGGTCTCGGCGTGCCGACTGGCCCCGATACGTAGACGCGCTGCTCGCCGAACTGCGCTGGAAACTGCGGGAGCAGGCGTCCCGGGGTAAGGAATATGAGATTGCCACCATCTATATCGGGGGCGGCACTCCCTCGCAGATGCCGGCCGAAGAATTCACCCGGCTTGCAAATGGGCTGACTACATGTGCCGGGGCTCATCTCAGGGAATTTACCATCGAGGTGAATCCGGACGACGTGACCGACGAGATGGCCCGCATATGGCGCGACAGCGGAGTGAATCGTGTGAGCATGGGAGTGCAGAGCATGGTCGACGCCGAGCTCCGGGCCATAGGCCGCAGGCATGATCCGGCAACTGCCCTTCGGGCATATGAGACGCTGGGGCCATATTTTGACAATATCAGTCTGGATATAATCTTCGGACTCCCCTATCAGACTCCGGAAACACTCAATCAGACTATCGACAGCATGCTGGCCATGCGACCGGAACATATTTCGGCCTACTCGCTGATGTACGAGGAGCGGAGTGCGCTGACAAAACTGCGCGATTCCGGACGCATGCAGGAAACAGACGAGGATATTACCGTGGGCATGTTCCGCACGGTGAGCCGCCGGTTTGCCGAAGCCGGATATGAACAGTACGAAATCTCCAACTATGCCCGACCGGGATATCGGTCGCAGCACAACTCGGCGTATTGGGCAGGGCTTCCCTACATAGGTCTCGGAGCGGGCGCGCACAGCTACGACGGCGACCGTTGCCGCACAAGCTGCGTGCCGGATGCGAAACACTACACCCGGCTTTGGAACGACAGCAGTGCAGATGTGCATGATATAGGCCGACAGCTGTACGATTATGAATTGTTGAGCGATACCGAACTCCGTGAGGAGATGGTGATGACACGGTTGCGCACCCGCGAGGGACTGTACTTGTCGCGATACGGCGGGGAGTTCGATATTGAAGAATTACTGAAAAAGGCCGCGCCCTATCTTAAGTCCGGATTGCTGGAACTTCGCGACGGAATTTTGTCGCTGACACGCGACGGCGTCATGGTCAGCGATGAAATAATCGCCGACCTGTTCTGAAAAAATCCCTCCGGGAAGCGACAACAATGGATGTCTCCGCAAAATATGTTTAACAACATAAGGCCGGAACAGTATATTTTTTAAGAAAAATGCTAAATTTGGGGGCGAAATAGTAAAACGCAGAAAAACTTAAAAATCTCTATACCTATGAAGATTTACAAAACCAGCGAAATTAAGAACATCGCCCTGTTGGGATCAAAGGGCTCTGGGAAAACCACACTCGCAGAATCAATGGTCTACGAGTGTGGTGGGATCAAACGCCGTGGCACCATTGAAGCCGGCAATACCGTATCGGACTACTTCCCGGTAGAGAAGGAATACGGTTACTCGGTATTCTCGACGGTAATCAGCGCCGAGTTCAACGGCAAGAAACTTAATTTCATCGACTGTCCGGGCGCCGATGACTTCGTAGGAAATGCATACACGGCTCTTGGCGTCAGCGACTTGGGACTGATACTGATTGACTCCAACTACGGAGTAGAAGTAGGCACACAGAACATATTCCGCACAACGGCGCAGCTTAAGAAGCCCGTCGTCTTCGGACTGAACCAGATGGATGGCGAGAAGGCCGACTACGACAATGTGGTCGAGCAGCTTCGCGAGACGTTCGGCCCGCGCGTGGTACAGATACAGTACCCGCTGGAATGCGGCCCGAATTTCCATTCGATGATCGACGTACTGCTGATGAAGAAGTATGAATGGAAGGCCGAAGGAGGCGTTCCGACCATCAGCGACATACCGGAAGACCAGATGGAGAAGGCCAAAGAGCTGAACCAGATATTGGTGGAGGCAGCCGCTGAGAACGACGAGGGCCTGATGGACAAATACTTCGAGCAGGGTGTTCTGTCGGAAGACGAGCTTCGCGAGGGAATCCGCAAGGGTCTTGTGGACCGCAGCATCTATCCTGTGGTAGTGCTGAGCGCCGCCAAGGATATGGGCGTTCGCCGCATCATGGAATTCCTGGGCAACGTATGTCCTTTTGTCGACGAGATGCCGGCACCGCTTAACACAGCAGGCGCACCCGTGCCCCCCGACAGCAAGGGTCCGTTGTCGCTCTTCTTCTTCAAGACCAGCGTGGAGCCGCATATCGGCGAGGTATCCTATTTCAAGGTAATGAGCGGAACGCTCAACGCAGGCGCCGACCTGGACAACGTGTCGCGCGGAGGCAAGGAGCGACTGGCTCAGATATTCTCCGTACAGGGCTCGCTGCGTACGCCGGTGGAGACCATGGAGGCCGGAGATATAGGCGCCGCCGTCAAACTGAAGGATGTCCGCACCGGAAACACCCTTGATGAAAAGGGATGCGACTGGCAGTTCGACTTCATCAAATACCCCGCGCCCAAGTATATCCGCGCCATCAAGCCGGTTACCGAGAGCGATTCGGAGAAACTGATGACCATCCTGACCCGTATGCACGAGGAAGATCCCACCTGGGTTGTAGAGCAGAGCAAGGAGCTGAAGCAGACCCTGGTGAAAGGTCAGGGCGAATTCCACCTGCGCACGCTGAAATGGCGTATCGAGAACAACGAGAAACTTCCCGTGGAGTTCATCGACACGAAGATTCCCTACCGCGAGACCATCACCAAGGCAGCGCGTGCCGATTACCGTCACAAGAAGCAGTCGGGCGGATCGGGCCAGTTCGGCGAAGTGCATCTGATCATCGAGCCCTACACCGAGGGAATGCCCGAGCCTGAGAGCTACAAGTTCGGCAACCAGGAGTACAAGCTGAACGTGCGCGACAAGCAGGAGATTCCGTTGGAATGGGGCGGCAAACTCGTGGTCTACAACTGCATTGTGGGCGGTGCGATCGATGCCCGTTTCATCCCGGCAATCGTAAAGGGACTTATGGACCGCATGGAGCAGGGACCGTTGACCGGATCGTATGCCCGCGACGTACGCGTAATGATTTACGACGGCAAGATGCACCCGGTAGACTCGAACGAGATCTCATTCCGTCTGGCAGGCCGCAACGCCTTCTCCGAGGCATTCCGCAACGCCAATCCGAAGATTCTGGAGCCCGTATACGACGTTGAGGTTCTGACACCGGCCGACACCATGGGTGATGTGATGAGCGACCTGCAGGGACGCCGCGGCATCATCATGGGCATGGAATCGGAGAACGGTATCGAGAAACTGAACGCTAAGGTTCCCTTGAAAGAGATGGCCAGCTACAGCACGTCGCTGAGTTCAATCACTGGTGGCCGCAGCTCGTTCACCATGAACTTCTCGAGCTACGAGCTCGTGCCCGGCGATGTTCAGGAGAAACTCCTGAAAGACTACGCCGCCACGCAGACGGAAGAATAAGCCATCTAACCTGACATCAATATACACTGAGACCCGGCCAAGCGCCGGGTCTTTTGTTATGGTCAGCTATGGGATGTTGTCAGCCGCGGCCGCAGGGACGCGGGCCGGACAAGCGGGGCATTTCGGCACGGAGCCGACGGTTGAACCTGCGGCGCTCCGGGTCAACGAACCATCCCCATTTGTTGAAGTAGCGGAACATGTTCGTCAGGTGTATCCGGAACATCCGGAGATTGCGGCGCGAGGCGGCGGCATGCGCATGGATTATTGTCACCCCAGGCCAGAACATGGTGCGCCATGCACGGTGTATCCTTCGCGTGATATCTATATCTTCGGGATACATGAAGAAGCGCTCGTCGAACAAACCCTCCTGCCGCAAGGCGTCGCTTCGAAAAAATAGGAAGCTACCCAGCAGATAAGGCACATTGAAGGGCCTGTCATGATCGGCATCGGCCAGAAGATACCGCTCCATGCGGCGTCGCGTAAGACACCCGGGCAAGAATCGCTTGGTAAAGAGATCGTAGGGCGTAGGCAGCATTCTGCATGCGTACTGCAGGTCGCCGTCAGGATACCGCACCTTGGGCATCACGATGCCGACATCCGGATTGGCATCCATGTATGACTGCAGGGCGGAAAGGACATCACCCTCCCAGCAGACGTCGGCATTCATGACAAGATGGTATTTCAGATCCTGGGCCAGCGACTCGCGGATGGCGACGTTATGCCCGGCGCCGAATCCGCGATTCTCCACATGACGGTATACAGTACCGAATTCTTCGGCCACTCGTTTCAGAGAATCATCGTCGGAGTTGTCGATCACCCAGACCGTATTCACGACACTTGAAGCCGCCACGCATCCCAACGCCTTGCGCAGCTCGTCAGGACTCGTGCCATGCACCAGAATTGAAACTCCGACATTCTTCATGATTGACAAAATTACGATTAATATTTCACATAAAAAATATTTGCTATATCTTTGTGGAGATAAGCAATTCGTGACAATGGCCGACAATTATCTGGAAAAGAAAATGGAGGAACTGCGCAGCGGACGGTACAACGCCGTCGGCTGTACGACTCGCACCGGTTCCCGCCGGAAGGCATTGAGTTATCCTTGCAGGGAACTCAGGGTGCTGATAGCCGGTACACATCGGAAATATCTGAAACAATATGCCGAGCCATTCATGAATCTGGGATGCCGCGTCTGCATAATCAGCCCGACGGATATTGACGACACCGATCTCGGCAAGGATAGCGGCATTCGTTATTACCGTGCAGGGACTTCGGAGGAAGTCAGGGAATCGCTGATGAGCCTGATCAAAGCCTGGCGCGACATCGATGTCGTGGTGGTTCTTGACAGCCTGTCGGGATTGGCCGCAGCGCTGGAGGAACATGTGAATCGGCTCCCCTATCCCAACGACTGGGGCATGCCGGTGATCACAGTGAGCGACGGCAGAATCACGCGTACGGCTTCCTGTCCTGAAGAACCCGTAGCCGGAACGCCCGACATGCCCGGACGTCAGGAAACGGGCGCGATTCCGTGGCTGGCGCTAAACACCAACAACCGAATCGCGTATATTCAATTCAAATGATTGTGCCGGCCAGGCATCAACGGCTGGACTCGGTGGTGTCGCTGACCGGATTGGCGGGAGCGGCGTCAGGATTAAATCCGGGAATCAGACGGGGCATATTGCATCCGGCATAGTTGCCGACCACCGTTACGAGATATACGGGAATAATATCAAAGATGCTCGTTCCCCGCGTCAAAGCGGCAGTCCAGTAATAGATATCGGCCACACAGTGAGGGAAACCGCTCAGAATAAAGACGGGGACGCCGAAGAGCAACGGCCACCAGTTGCCCTCTTTGCCGAATTTGACAGCCGTAGTCATGATAAAACCGCATAAAGCGGAACCTATAAACAGGCGCCATACGGGAGCGGCGAAACGCTTGGCGACAATGGCCATGGAGGCTTCGGACGTTTCCGGCTTGAGCGTTGAAAGAGCCACAAGCGCGACACCGGCGATATTGAGCAGCAGCACCGGAATCAGTTTCCAGATATCGCGTCCGCTCCAGAAACCGGACCGGCCTGTGAACAGGTCGATTTTCCAGCCCACTACGCCGAGCAGACCGAACGCGAAGAGGACAGCGCCTGCGACGCCGCCGACGTTTAGATAGCATGTACCGGCAATACCAATAAGGATTCCGGCTATAAGAGCGCTAAAAACTTTATTCTTCATTGAAATATCAGAGCTGATCAGTTACTGGCCACATGGCCGGCAATGGCCGGGACGCGGCCATACATGATGAACGTGCGTTGGTAATAGGGCGAGGAAATATCAGAAACGGTCACGCCCTTGGATGTCGAAGCATGCACGAAATGATTGTCGTCGACGATAATGCCGACATGCGACACCCGTTCGGGATCCTTACCGGTAGCAAAAAACACGAGATCGCCGAGCGCGACATCCTTGGGTTCGAGACGCTCGCAGAACTCGGCCTGTTTGGCGGAATTGCGCGGAATCTTCATTCCGGCGGCATCATCATAGACGCGCATCACCATGCCAGAACAGTCGACGCCCACGCCCTTCTCCAAACCGGCATAACGATAAGGCGTACCGACCCAGGTCATGGCTTCGTCGACAATGTGCCGGCGCATCGCATCGCCTGAGCCCACATGGAGGGCCCCGCGATCAGATTGGGCTCTGTCCTGTCCCGCTTTCTTCGATGTATGACACGAGCTGAGCGCGGCAATCATCAGCAGCATGCCCACGCAACGCCATAACGTTCTGCTCTTTCCTATCATTTACTACAATTAGGCATCATTCCTTAGTCTTCGTTTACAAAATTAATCTTTTTCATCGAACCCAGCTAATTCTACGCGCGTTTTATTCACAAATAAATGATTAAGGAGCAGTGTTAAGAGTATCTAATTTGTAATAGGGCTGGTATTAATCAGTGTTAAATTTAACAATTTTAGTTAACGCCGATACTAAAAGCGAGAAAAAAATCTTTAATTTGCAGACAGAAGCAATCAGCTCCACACTATATCTTCCGAAAAATGCATAAACTAAACTGCAACATATGAAACAGATGAAGACTGCTATTATTGGATTGGCAGCAATCATTGCCGCGAGTGCCAACGCCAGCGAGCCGGAGTTTATCCGGACAGCGGTGACATCGACGCCGGCCTTCGAGACAGATTTTACGGTAGCGGCCGAAAAGACCGTGAATGCCGTGGTATGCATCAAGAGCTATACGACCCGGCAGCAGAATCCTTACGGTCAGGGAGGCTATGATCCGTTCGGGATGTTCGACTTTTTCTTCGGGCCCCAGGGCGGTCAGCAGCAACAGCGCCAGCCCCGCCAGCAAAACAAGAAGAGTGAGCCTGTGCAGAGCGGCCTCGGTTCCGGAGTGATTATTTCCGAAGACGGATATATTGTAACGAACAACCATGTGGTTGATGGAGCCGACAAGCTTGAGGTTCTTTTCAACGACAATTCCAGTTACGACGCCCGCATTGTGGGAACAGACGAAGCCTCGGACCTGGCGCTGATCAAGGTTGATGCAAAAGGACTGACGCCGATCGTATTCGGCGACTCCGAGTCGGTCAAGATCGGCGAATGGGTACTGGCCGTGGGCAATCCTTTCGGCTTCAACAGCACCGTGACGGCAGGCATCGTCAGCGCGAAGGCCCGCAGTCTGGGCCAGAACCATAAAGGGAATCTGAGTATCGAGTCGTTCATCCAGACCGACGCAGCCCTCAACCCCGGCAACTCGGGAGGCGCACTGGTCAACCTGAGAGGCGAACTGATCGGCGTAAATTCAGCCATCTACAGCAACACGGGCAGCTACGCAGGATTCTCGTTCGCGATTCCGACCACGATTGTCAAGAAAGTTATGGCCGACATCCGCCAGTACGGCACCGTGCAGCGCGCGGTTCTGGGCGCACAGGTGCGTGAGCTCGATTCCAAGATTGCCAAGGAGAAAGATATCACGGCCGTCAAATCGGGTCTTCTCATCGCATCGGTCAACGACATGAGCACCGCCAAGGAACTCGGTCTGCAGGAGGATGATGTGATCACAGCCGTCAACGGAGTGAGCGTGGCCAACCATGCACAGCTTGTGGAGCAACTCAACAAATTCCGTCCCGGCGACAAGATCACCGTGACCTACTACCGCAACAACAAGAAGATTGAGAAGACGGCCACACTGCGCAATCAGAATGGCAACACCTCGATTACGAAGAAAGGCGATTTCAGCGAGCTGGGCTGCGCATTCATGAAACTGACAGCCGAAACCAAGCAACGTCTGGGAATTTCGAACGGCGTGCAGGTCAAGGCGCTTAAGGCCGGAGCCATCCGCGACGCAGGCGTCAAGGAAGGATTCATCATTACCGCCGTCAACGACATGCCTGTCAACTCATCGGAAGATGTGGAGCAGATCTACAACAACGTGATGAAAACATCGGACGACTTCAAGGCGCTGATCCTCTACGGAGTCTACCCCACCGGCAAGAAATACACGTACGCCGTGAACCTGGCCGGCGAATAAGCCACCGAAACAACCCTCATAAAGAAGGCCGCTCCCTCGCGAACGGCCTTCTTTTATGCGTTTCAGCGACAACAGCTGAATATCAATAATTCTGATTAACGGCCTATCAGGCGGAGGAATTCGGAGCGGAGTGCAGGATCGTCGGCGAATTGGCCGGTATAATCCATGGTTGTGGTCAGGGATTCCTGTTTTTCGACGCCACGCGCCTTCATGCAGAGGTGCTGGGCTTCGCAGAATACGATGACACCCTTGTTGGGCAGCGCCTTGCTGATCAGTTCGCAGACCTGGCCTGTGAGACGCTCCTGGACCTGGAGACGGCGGGCGTAGGCATCGACCACGCGTGCCAGCTTGGAGAGTCCCAGGATTTTACCGTCCGGAATATAACCGACGGCCATACGGCCGAAAAATGGCAGGATGTGATGCTCGCAAGTGCTGTAGAATTCTATGTCGCGGACAATGACCATCTGCGAGCCTTCATGATTGAATACCGCCTGGGTGGCGAGCGCCATGGGATCCTTGGAATAGCCTGATGTAACGTCGAGCAGGGCCTTGGCGGCACGCACGGGAGTCTTGACGAGACCCTCGCGGGCCGGGTCCTCCCCTAACAATTTCAGTATTTCCTCAAGATGCGAGGCAATCCGGGCCACAAGCTCCGGATCATGTTTTGGCTTATGAATTCCCAATTTTGTTCTTGTTTTTTTAAATAGATAACTGCGACTATTATGCGTCAGTTAACCGATATCAGTCAACTTTAAAAACATTATCGTCCGATGATGACGATCGGGCTCCGGACCACGCGCATTTCGGCGCTGAGCGATGGGAAAGCGCGTTTCAGTTCGGCAAGGGCTGCAGACGCTTCGGCCTGCGTCCTGAAATTTCCAACCCGAGTGTACCAGTTCGGCGAGCTGGAATGAGAATAGACCTGACCGCGGTATTTGGGGAACTTTGCGACGATGGCATTTCCGCGTGCTTTGGCGCGTGCTTCGAGGGTACGCTGGTTCGATCCGTCGCTGAAGACCTGGATGCGGAAGCCCTGGAGTTTGTTGATTCCGGGGCGGATATGAGGCTGATCGGACTGCTGACGGCGTTCATCCTCGCGCATGATCTGATGCAGGATGTCGTCGGGGATGTCGATGGTGACCATACCCTGCGATGCCTGTTCGATACGTTCCGTGATATCGGGGTCGGAAGATTGAGCCGCGGCCGGAAGCGAGATGCTTCCGGCGACGGTCAATATAGTTGTTAAGATAAGCTTGCGCTTTGTCATATTAGTCGAAAGCCTCGATGATGCCCATGAAGGAATCGGCTTTGAGAGCGGCGCCACCGATCAGACCACCGTCAACGTCGGGCTTGCTGAAGAGTTCCTTGGCGTTGGTGGGCTTGCAGCTTCCGCCGTAAAGGATGCTGGTGTTGTCGGCAACCTCTTTGCCATATTTGTTTTCGATGACCTTGCGGATGTTGGCGTGCATGTCCTGAGCCTGCTCTGCTGTAGCGGTCTTGCCTGTACCGATGGCCCATACGGGTTCGTAAGCAACGACAATCTTGCCGAAATCCTCGGCGCTCAGCTCGAAGAGAGCCTCAACCTGACCGGCAACAACCTCGTTGAACGAACCGTTCTCACGCTCCTCCAGAACCTCGCCTACGCAGAAGATGGGGGTCAGACCGTTGGCCAGAGCCAGCTTAGTCTTGGCCAGAAGCTGCTCGTTGTTCTCGCCGAAGTACTGACGACGTTCGCTGTGACCCAGGATCACGTGAGTTGCGCCCGTGGACTTAACCATAGCTGCGCTGACCTCGCCGGTGTAAGCACCCTTGTCATGCTCGGAGCAGTTCTCGGCGCCAAGCTTAACCAGCTCGTTGTCCAGAACGGCGTTCACGCTTGTGAGATGAGTGAAAGGTACGCATACGATTACTTCGCAGTTGGCCTTCTTGCCCTTGAGGCTCTCGTTAACAGCGGCTGCAAGTTCCACACCCTCCTGGAGAGTGGTGTTCATCTTCCAGTTTCCGGCTACAATATTCTTTCTCATTTTCTATTGTTTAAATATTCTTTAGCCCACAAAATTACTAAATATCCACAATTAATCAAAATCGAGGATGTCAGGGGGGCCGCTTATCGCAAAAATATTCCTTTTTATCTGCGATTCTGCAAAAATTTGATTAATTTTGTAGCTAATAATTCAAGTTTTGCATTCGCAAACTTGAGGTTTAAAAGTTTAAGAGTTTAAGGGTTTAACCGTCCGGTCTGAAGCTTACCGCGATAGCCCTAAACATCGCAAGCTTGTCTTGCGAGATTAAACTCATAAACATATAAACCTTCGCAAGCTTGTCTTGCGAAACTTAAATTAATAGCCCTAAAAATCTAACTACAAACATCATGAAAAGAAACCTACTGTTGATGGTAGGGGCATCGATGCTGATGACAGCCAACGCACACACCACATCTCTGACCCAGGCCCCCGAAGGTTATAAGATGGTATGGAACGACGAGTTTGACAACGCCGCCAACCTGACGAACAACTGGATCGCCATGGACTGGCCCGCAGGCCGCGTCAACAAAGAGCTACAGACCTACAAACCGGGCGACCGGAGCTATACCGACCGTGACGGAGTGGACCGCAAGACTATCGAGATCAAGGATGGCAAGCTGCTGATCAACCTGTTCGAAGGCAAAGACGGCAAGATCTACTCCGGACGTATCGACTCGAGGGACACAACGGCCAATCACAACGGTCACGCGGCATGGCGCTACGGCTACATGGAATCGCGCATCAAGCTGCCTTCGGGCAAAGGCACCTGGCCGGCCTACTGGATGATGCCCGACCGCGGGAAAAAGTCGGACGAAGGCTGGCCCACCTGCGGCGAAATCGACATCATGGAGGAAGTCGGCAACGACCCCAACGTCTGCGTAAGCTCGCTGCATGCCATCGGCCACTACCATGTCAACAACACACAGGTCAGCAACAAGAAGCCCATCGACAATATGGAGGGAGGCTGGGTAACCTATGCCCTGCTCTGGGACAACGACAGCATCTCGATGTATGCCGACGGTCAGCGCATACTGACATATCCAAACGACCATAACGGCCACGTGAACTGGCCCTACGACCGACCCTACTACATCACGCTCAACCTGGCCTACGGCGGCGGTTGGGGAGGTGCCGCAGGCATTCAGGATCAGCTCAAACCCTGCACCATGGAAGTGGATTACGTGCGCGTTTACCAGAAAACGCCCGAATCGTTGAACACCGACGGAACGGGCACCGCCTACATTCAGGGCGCCTGGAATGCCGTGGCTATCGACGGTATCGTGCCTTCGGAAACCTTCTCCGGTTCGACCGACAATTTCATCCCGATGGCTAATGACAACAAGCTGCTGAGCAAGACATTCACAGTAGGCAAGAATCTGCACAAGGACCGCGTGGGATTCGTGATCCGTCCGGCAGCCGACACCGGCAATGCATTCCGACCCGACGGCGGCAACTTCAATGTCAGGATGGAAGAGAACGACCTGCTGACTATGAACGGTGACGGATGGATTACGCTCAAACCAGGAGCATCACTGACCGACGGCGACAAGCTGGTACTGGTGCTGGATTGCTCGGCAGGCACCGACAAAGCCGTGCTACGCGTGTCGAAATAAACAGCGGCCTCAAACCGGGAGAATCTAAATATTATTTAACTCAAATTTCGCATGTTGGAATTAGGATACTTAAGGCGAGCAACATGGTCTCCGACCAATCTGTGCTACGCCGGATATACACCCCACGAAGGCTGTCAGGACGCTTCGCATCCTACAGCCATCGTGGGGTTAAGGAGAAACAACCTCTTCGAGGTATCCACTTCATTGCCAGCGCTATATACACCAAAAAGGTTTCATTACCTGTATCGTGAACTCCATTAGATGGCTTCATTGCCTCGGCGAGGCTGTTTCTCGATAACCCCGCGATGGACGGGACAGCGAAGCTGACACCGGCCTTCGTGGGGACAGACCGGAGCTATACGATTTGGTCGGAGACCATGTTTCTGTACTGCATGTGCCATAGAATATAATAATACCAACTTGCGAAACTTGAGTCAAACAACTAACTACATATCATGAAGAAAATTCTACTACTGACGGCCTGCGCATCGGTGCTGATGACAGCCAATGCCCAGACCGCATGGAATGAGGTATCGGAGTTCACGACCTACACGGACGCGAACAATCCGGTACAGGCCGGCGGAAACAACCTGCTGCAAGGAGCGACGTTCACCAGCCAGATCATGAACGACAGTTGGGCACTAGTCGCCACACAGGCCAGCTACAGCGGCAACTCGTTCACCACGGGAAACATCACGTACACGGCACCTGCCGACCGAGGTTCCGCTCAATGGTCCGGTCAGATGTATTTCGAGACACAGTACGCCATCGAAACGGGCAAGAAGTACGACCTGACTTTCCATGTAAAGTCCACTGCCGCCAACAATTTCACCGTGAAGGTCGAAGACAAAAACAATAACGCCAACAGTCTTTGCTACTATTACGTAACTCTTCCGGCCAATCAGCAAGTGCTGTTCGTGCTGAAGGACGCTTCGCCCGAGATTACGCTCAGCGAGGCCAAGCTGGTGTTTGATGTCGGAGGCGCCCAGGTCGGTTCGACCATCGAGATCTCCGATATCATCCTGCAGAGCGCCGACAAGCTGGCGGCCACAACTCCCGTGACCCTGACCGGAGCTCCCGAAGGGTATAATATGGTGTGGCACGACGAGTTTGACGACGCCGCCAATCTGACCAAGAACTGGAACGCCATGGACTGGGCCGCAGGCAATGTCAACAACGAGCTGCAGACCTACAAGCCGGGCGACCAGAGCTACACCGACCGTGACGGAGTGAGCCGCAAGACTCTCGAGATCAAGGACGGCAAGCTGCTGATCAACCTGTTCCAGGGTAATGACGGCAAGATTTATTCAGGCCGTATCGACTCGCACGACGCAACGGCTGATCACAGCGGCTACGCCGCATGGCGCTACGGCTACATGGAGGCCCGCATCAAGCTGCCTTCGGGCAAAGGTACATGGCCCGCCTACTGGATGATGCCCGAGGGCGTGAACTGGAGCGACGAGACATGGCCCACCTGCGGCGAGATCGACATCATGGAGGAAGTCGGCAACGACCCCAATAACTGCGTATGCTCGCTGCATGCCATCGGCCACTACCATAGCAAC
>JAQXIE010000034.1 GCA_029007645.1 Bacteroidales bacterium | reverse complement strand
CGTCGAGCACAGCCTTGATACGCTCCTCGAACTGGCCGCGGTATTTGGTACCGGCGACCATTCCGGCCATGTCAAGTCCAACCACGCGCTTGTCCAGAAGGACACGAGGTACTTTGCGCTGGATTATGCGAAGTGCGAGACCTTCGACGATAGCCGATTTGCCGACGCCGGGTTCGCCGATCAGAACAGGATTGTTCTTCTTGCGTCGCGACAGAATCTGGGCCAGACGTTCGATTTCCCGCTCACGCCCTACGACAGGGTCCATGCGGCCTTCGGAGGCTGCTTTGGTCATGTCGTACCCGAATTTGTCGAGTGCCGGAGTGTCGCTCGAGGACGATTTCGATTTCGACGATTCCTTGGCGGACTTGCCCGAACTCGTGGCACCGGCAATGCCGCCGTCATCTTCATCCTCGTCATCCTGCTCTTCCGATGACGGGTTCATGCCGGCCGGAGGTATATTGCCGATGGCCTGAATGGAAATATCAAAGTTAAGGTAGTTCTCCTTAATTTCTTTGAGTACGTCGCTGTCCATGGCCCGTGAGTCATGGATCAGGGCCATTATGATATGCTCGCTGCCGATCGTACTGCCGTTCATCTTTCTGGCTTCCGAAGTGGCAAGCTGCAGATGACGCACGGCGGAAAGGGCGATGCGGTATTGCTGTTCGAACAGGGTCGTCGTCTCACCTGGATCCTCATGGCGCGACAGATGCTCCTCCAACTGCGATTTGATCTTGTCAAGAGGTACATGAAGTTGGGAAAGTATCTTGTAACCATATCCGTTGGTGTCGGAGACGGCCACCAGAACAAAGTGTTCGGCAGTAATGGCCGGCGAACCGAGACGGCGGGCCTCCTTGAGGGCCGCTTCCAATATCGGACTGAAAAGTTTTGAAAAATCTTGCTTCATCTAAAAAGTATTTATAACATAATGAACAAACGGCATGCCAAAAATTTCGAAGCATTGTTAAATTGCTGTTAAATTCATTTGTCAAGTGTAGTTGGACGGGTGCAATTCATTATTGCAAAATTGTTTAAATAAGCCATGAAATTGAGAAGTGCCCAGATTTGGTTATCCCCTAATTTTTTATTAATTTTGTAGCTAAGAACCGCAGTATAATATAGGAATTAAACAGAGATAAACACCCGAAATAGCGGTTAAAAACGAACGAAATGAATTCAGACGACAAGATTATCCCGATTAATATAGAATCGGAGATGAAAAGCGCCTATATCGACTATTCAATGTCGGTAATAGTGTCGCGCGCTCTGCCAGATGTGCGCGACGGATTCAAGCCGGTGCACCGCCGCGTGCTGTTCGGCATGAATGAACTGAACAATACGTTTTCAGGCGATACGAAGAAGTCTGCGCGTATCGTAGGCGAGGTAATGGGTAAATACCATCCACATGGAGACTCGTCGATATATCTGACCATGGTGCGTCTGGCACAGGAATGGTCGCTCCGTTATCCATTGGTGTTCGGTCAGGGTAATTTCGGATCGATCGACGGCGACTCCCCTGCGGCAATGCGTTACACCGAGGTCAAGCTTGACCGTATGGGCGAAGAGATGCTGCGTGACCTGGACAAGGAGACCGTGGATTTCATACCGAACTTTGACAATACCTTGCTTGAGCCTTCGGTTCTGCCTACCCGTATCCCGAACCTTCTGGTGAACGGAGCTGCCGGTATCGCAGTCGGAATGGCAACCAATATGCCCCCGCATAACCTGACGGAGGCGCTGAATGCTTCGATGGCTCTGATAGACGATCCCGACATCGATCTGGATCATCTGATGGAATACATCAAGGCTCCGGACTTCCCTACCGGCGGCGAAATCTTCGGTCTGCAGGGCGTTCGTGATGCGTATGAGACAGGTCGCGGCCGCGTGATTATTCGCGCACGCGCCGAAATCGAAAGTCATGAGCAACACGACAGCATCGTAATTTCGGAAATACCGTACGGCGTTATTAAGTCGGATCTGGTGAAGAGTATCTGCGAACTTGTCGACGAGAAGAAGATCGACGGAATTGCCGATGTAACCGATACGTCGGCACGCGGCAAGATATGCATAACGATCGATATCAAACGCGATGCCAACGCCAAGGTCGTGCTCAACAAGTTGTTCAAGATGACGCAGCTGCAGACATCGTTCAGCGTGAACAATGTCGCTCTTGTCAACGGCCGGCCAAAGACATTGTGCCTCAAGGAGATTCTTGAAGCATTCGTAGATCATCGTCGTGATGTCGTGCTCCGCCGCACTCGGTATGAACTCCGTAAGGCCGAAGAACGGGCTCACATCCTGAAGGGTCTGATGATTGCCACGGACAATATCGACGAGGTGATTCAGATAATCCGTTCTTCCAAAACGACCGACGAGGCCCGTGAGCGCCTGTCCGAGCGCTTCGATCTTGATGAGTTGCAGACGCGTGCAATTGTCGAGATGCGACTTCGCCAGCTCACAGGCCTGGAAATGGAGAAACTGCGTGCCGAGTATGAGGACCTCATGGCCCGAATTGCACGCTACAATGAAATCCTTAACAATGATCATGTCCTGCGTGAGGTGATCAAGGAGGAATTGACCGAGATTCGCGATAAATACGGAGATGAACGTCGCACGAAGATCAATCCCTTCTCAGGCGATTTCAATTCCGAGGATTTCTTCCCCGATGACAAGATGATCATTACCATCTCACATCTCGGATATATTAAACGCACTCCCCTCACTGAATTCCGCGCTCAGCATCGCGGAGGAGTCGGCGCAAAGGGTTCCAGCACCCGCGACGAGGACTTTATCGAATACATCTACCCTGCTACCAATCACAATCATCTGCTCTTCTTCACTCAGAAGGGCCGTTGCTACTGGCTTAAGGTTTATGAGATTCCCGAAGGCGCGAAAAACTCAAAGGGCCGTGCTATCCAGAATCTTCTCCAGCTGGAGCAGGATGACCGCGTGAATGCCTTCATTCGTGTGAAGGGTCTGACGGATCCCGAATTCAACACTACCCACAACCTGATCTTTGCAACAAAGAAAGGAATGGTCAAGAAGACTTCGCTGGCAGCGTATTCGCGTCCGCGCGCCGTCGGCGTCAACGCCATAATAATCCGCGAAGATGATGAGGTGATAGGCGTAAGGCTCACTGATGGCAAGTCGCAGATAATTCTCGCAAACCGCAATGGCCGTGCCATACGGTTTGAGGAAGACAAGGTCCGTACGATGGGCCGTATGTCGACCGGTGTAAAAGGAATGACTCTCGATGATGAACAGGACGAGGTGATCGGCATGATCACAATGACCGGTGCCGAGGACGAGACCGTTATGGTCGTATCGGAAAACGGCTATGGAAAACGTTCGGCACTCGGTGACTATCGAATCACAAATCGTGGCGGCAAGGGTGTCAAGACCATTCAAATCACTGACAAGACCGGCAAGCTGGTCGCCATCAAGAATGTGAACGACTCCAACGACCTGATGATCATAAACCAGAGCGGTGTTGCGCTGAGACTCCCCGTTGAATCGATCAGAGTAATGGGACGCAATACTCAGGGCGTCAAACTGATCGAACTCGGCAAGCGTGGCGATACCATCGCATCTGTATGCAAGGTGGATTCGGCTCCTGAAGAGAACATCGATGAGGAACTGGAAGAACCTCAAGAGAATAATCAGACTGTCCGGGCACAGAATGAGGTGATCAGGGAAGCAGCCGCATTGGAAGAGGATAACGCCGAAGAGAACGGCGATGGACCTGTCGAAGAGTGAAAAATATGCAGACGGTACATTGATTGAACAATAACAGTTAAACCAATGGTCCATCTACACATCTCATATATAAATACAGACAATAAAGAATTAAATTAAAATAACATGAAAAAATTCCTTGCTTTGGCACTATGCCTCGGTACGTGCGGCGCAATGTTCGCCGATAACCCGGAGGCAAAGGCTCTCTATCAGGAGGGCAAGCAACAGTATGACGCCTATGACGGTGCTCGTACAAAGCAGATGATCAACCCCAACGATCCCAGTATCAATACATTTGATATGGCCAATCAGCTGCTTTCCGGTTACAAGACATTCATGAAGGTGCTCCCCCTTGACTCGCTCCCCGATGCCAAGGGCAAAGTAAAGCCTAAATATTCAAAGGCCGTTGTAAAAGCCCTCAACAGTCATCACAACGACTTCTTCCTGGCAGGTATTGCCTTCAACGAGAAAGAGAAATTCTATCCCGAGGCTTATGAGGCTTTCATGATCTACGGAGATCTTCCCAAGAGCAAGTATGCCGATAAATTCATAGCCTCTACGCCCGACTCATTGATCAACAAGGCATATTTTTATGCCGGTGTGATGGCAAATCAGGGCGGTGCGCTGCCCGAATCGGCAGCCGCATTCCATAAGGCCCGTATGAACGGAGCCGAAGAGGCCGATACCTATATCAACGAGCTGGCTTGCTGGTGGGCAATCTCACAGAAGGATACCACAAAGGTTGCCGATGCCATGAAGCAGATCGAGGAGATCGCTACAGACGGTTATAAGAAATTCGGTGTGAATCCCCCGATTTTCGTGACCAATCTGGTGAGCAGCTGGACACAGTCAGGACGTAAGCAGGACGCGACAAATTTGGTGAACGATCTGCTTAAGACCAATCCCAATAGCTCGGCACTCTACTCCCTGCGCGCATATATCTACGACATCGACGGAAACGACCAGGAGTCGGTCAACGATTATCGCAAAGCCGCTTCGATGGAGGACGCTGACTTTGATACGCTGAAGCGTGCGGCAAACAAGATAATGCGTGTCGGCACACAGAAATGGAACGACATGGAGGGTAATAATCCTGAGCTCCGCAACGACATCAAGACCAATTACTTCGAGGCCGCTCAGACCATCGCCGAGAAAGCTAAGAAGATGAACGCTAATGATCCCGATATCCAGCGCATCCTTGACAGCGTTGATTACGCTCTGACAACCTACTTCCAGTAATAGGAATTTACGAATAAAATAAAATCGCAGTCCCCGCAGGGATTGCGATTTTATTTTAGTGCTATACGGGATTGTATCAGAAAACTATCCTGCCTTTTTTGGCTTGCTCCAACATCTTTTTGCCGGGCATCAGGTAGATTTCCAGGCGGCGGTTCTTGCTGCGGTTGTCCATCGTATTGTTTTCTACCAGCGGCATCTCGTCGCCATAGGCGTACGGGAACAGATAATTGGTATTGACATTCTGTTTCTGGAACCAATCAAAAACGGCTCTGGAACGTTCCTCCGTTATCTGGTCGCGGTAGGCCTCCGATCCGGTATTGTCAGTATGCATCACCATCAGCACGCGGTACATGTCCGGTTCCTTAAGATATCGCTTAATAGGATTCAGCAATGCAGCCGCGCCCGGACGAAGCGTTGTCTCATTCGGGGAGAAAAGCCGGCTTGCCGGGATCGTGATCAGAAGAACCTCTTTATTGCGGAACGTCTCGACGGTACAGCCGTTCTTTGAATTGTAATCCCGGTTGTGCAGGCGATTCCGTCCCTCCTTATCCTGGAATTTTCGAATCAGATCAGCACTTTTCTTGTCGAGCTCAACCGAATTTATCATTTCGATAAACGACAAGTCGTCAAGGTCCTCGTCGCGTTGTTGTTCGACAACTCTGGCTTTTGGCGCTGACATGACCGGGGCTGTATAACAACATCCCAAACCGACTGTCAGAGCCAGAACCAATCCTTTAGACAAGGTCATCAATCGATTCCTCATATTCAATCTCTCCTTTCACAATCTGGTCCACATCTTCAGGATCCATCTCCGTCTCATGGTCTTTGGCAAGTTGCGACTTCACGTAGGCCGTGAGCTTGCCGAGATCAAGCTCCTCCTCTTCGGTAACTTCCGAATTGAGTTCAAGATATCCGTTCTTCTCGTACCATTCCCAGATGATGTCGATCACGTAAAGTATCTCGTCATCGTCATACCGGGCGCTTACCTCGGGCGACAATGTACCGCGGATGAATTTTATAGCATCATCTTCATCGTATACCAGGTTCTCACTCATCTTTCTTATCATTTAAATCCACCAGACCCTCCGGAAGACTGGTGAAAATTATTTTTTTCTCATCATCGATACTGTCGATGAAATCTTCATTATACGGAATATAGATCTCGTTGCCGTCGGGAGTTTCCACCACCATCAATGCATTGATCGTGGTATCGTCGATATGTTCCAGCACTCCGAGAGGCCCATGTTCCGAATCTATCACTTCATATCCAGGCAGGTCGCTGTCAAATACTATCTCTTCCTCAGGCGAATCATAATAGTCGAGAAGGTTCTTCCTAAGGCCATAGATCGTTTTGTTGACGAAATTACGGGCGTCTTCGATGCTGTTCTGGCCCGAAAGCTGGATCAGAAAACTGGTAGCGCCTTTGGAACGAACGCTTTCAGCATAGAATGGAACGAATATCCCGTCGATATTCACGACAATGGGATTGCCGTCCTCAAGATAATCGGGGTCGATATCCAGAATGGCGTTCAATTCACCTTTCAGAGCGTGAGTTTTCTGAAATTTGCCTATTTCAACGAGTTCCTCTTCGCGTATCATTCAATTCGTATGATTTTAGCACCTAATTTATTTAATCGGGTGTCGATATGAGCATATCCACGGTCAATCTGTTGAATATTCTGGATTTTGCTTGTGCCGTTTGCTCCCATAGCGGCAATGAGCATAGCGATTCCGGCGCGAATATCAGGCGATACCATGTTGGTCGCCCTAAGGCAGTGGAACTTACCGGCGCCGATTACCACGGCGCGGTGCGGGTCGCACAGTATGATTTTGGCACCCATGTCAAGCAGTTTGTCGACGAAGAAGAGCCGGCTTTCGAACATCTTCTGATGAATTAAAACGCTTCCGGAAGCCTGCGTAGCCACCACCAGCAGAATGCTTATCAGGTCGGGCGATAGACCGGGCCATGGAGCATCGGCGATAGTCATGATCGAACCATCCAGAAATTCATCCACATGATAGATTTCTTGTTGGTTCACCCGGATGTCATCGCCTTCGATCTGGAAATTGACGCCAAGCTTGGCGAAGGCATCCGGCATCATGCCGAGGTCGCGGACACTCACATCCTTAAGTAGCAGATTCGATCCGGTCATGGCGGCCATGCCGGCGAAACTGCCGACTTCAATCATGTCCGGGAGCAGGCGATGCTCAGTTCCTTCCAGTTTTTCTACACCGTCAATCTGCAGCAGATTGGAACCGATTCCTTCGATTCGAGCGCCCATTCGCACAAGCATCTTGCATAATTGCTGGATATATGGCTCGCACGCGGCATTATAGATGGTGGTGCGGCCCTTGGCCAGAACAGCCCCCATCACTATGTTGGCCGTACCGGTGACCGACGCTTCGTCAAGAAGCATGTAAGTTCCATGAAGTCCGTCAGGTGCCTCAACTCTGTATGTGCTGGTCGCGGCGTCATATTCAACGTTGGCACCAAGCTTTGACAATCCCAGAAAATGGGTATCCATGCGGCGGCGTCCGATTTTGTCACCGCCGGGTTTAGGCATCAGAGCTTTGCCGAATCGACCCGTGAGCGGGCCGATAATCATGACCGAGCCACGCAACGCTTCTGCTTTTTTTCGGAATTTATCGGTTTTAAGATAGTCGATATTGACATTGTCCGCCTGAAAAGTGCACTGCGTCGGGGTGTCATATTCGATCTTGACACCCATTTCCGACAGGAGCTCGATCAGATTGCGAACATCCGAGATTTCCGGCAGATTGCTTATTGTCACTTTACGGTCGGTAAGCAACGTAGCGCAAATCACTTCCAAAGCCTCGTTTTTGGCGCCGTTGATATTGATCTCCCCATGGAGTACGTGGCCTCCCTCGACTATGAAACTGCTCATATGCGTTATTTTTTGCGTTTTTTCTTTCCCTGCTGCTGCGACGGAGCTTCTCTGAATTCATACAGATGGCAGCTGTCGGGATCTACAGAAATCTTGCCGTCGGAATACAATTCCAGATCGCGGAAGATGCGGGCATCATCCACTCCTTCCTTGTTATTGAGCATCATTAGCTTCTTCATATGGTTGGCGAGCATGAAAATTTGCTCGTCGCGCTCGGGACCATCCTCCATATCGGCGACCACCGGAATAATTTTCTCAATCAGGTGTCCGTAATGGCGCAACCTGATATGCGAGGCTCCGTAAGGCACGCGTTCCGGCTTCGGATTCATCGCCTCCTCCTGGAGCAAGGGATAAGGAGCATCCACGTCCAGGCTGAATCTGGACATTATCTGCATCTGATCCCAGACTTTAGACATATCGTTGTTTTCGCCCCTCAGTTCGGGGAACATGTTTGCCATGACCCCGGCGACAGCGTACGCGCATTCGGTACGCTCATCGCGGTCGGGAATCGACACGCAATAATCGATCAACGTCTGTATTGTCCGGCCATATTCCGGGAGCCTTACGGGCTCGGAATCTGTGTTGTATGGTATCATATACATTTATAGGCGTGTGTTTCCCGTTGGATTTTCCAACGCCATGCACGCACTTCATTGCAAAGGTACGAAAATATTCCGATTTTTCAGTTATCGGAAGGTCTGATTTCAATGCAATCAGACCTTCATAGTACTAACGTGCTGAATCAAGCAGTTGTTTAAGGGGATTCTCGCCATGAACGGCATTGTAATCCTTGATATATTGCGGAGCGCTGTAGGCGACGTCCAGGAAATCATTCTCGCGAAATGCTTTTTCAGCCAACGCCGTCATATCGGCTGCCGTAGGCAGAATGCCGTCCATCCAATGTGCGCGGGGATGCGCGATCACCCCTTTAGTCTTTTCCGCACCGTCACCCATGATGTAGATCTCCCTGTCGGCTGGCAGATCGGCAAACGATTTCGGAGTTATTATCATGGCCTGAGGGGTTACCAACGGATTCAGGGCGAAGTCGTAGGCAGCGGTGTATACTTCCATCCGGCGTGCGTCGACCATTGGCACAAGAATCTCTTCGCCGGTAAAATTGAAGTTGCGAAACATGGCTTTCACCGCAATTATTTTCAGAGTGTTCACACCGATCAGAGGCAGGTCCATGCTGAAAGCGAGGCCTTTGGCAAGCGACATTCCGATACGCAACCCGGTATATGATCCGGGCCCTGTGCTCACCGCTATTGCATCGAGATGGAAATCACGACGGGTCACTTCTTCCATCGCTTTGGCCGCGAACGGAGCGAGATGCGTCGACTGATGCATCGGTTCTTTTTCGATAATATTGAATTCCACTGCACCGTCGACCGACAATGCGGCGCTGCATGAACTTCCGGACGATTCTATATTTAAGATTGTTGACATGTTCTTGTAATACTATTTAAAATGCGGTCGAATCATTGATCTCGGACTCTAAAGACCGGGCGAAAGCCTCCGTGCATCGCATGCCGTCAATGGCTGCCGACACGATTCCCCCGGCATAACCGGCACCTTCGCCGGCCGGATATAGATTGTTAAATGCCGTACTGCTTAGCGTTTCACTGTCGCGAAGAATTCTGATCGGTGACGAGGTGCGCGATTCCAGTCCGATCATCACGCCATCGGGTGTAAGAAAACCTTTGGCTTTGCGTCCGAATTCCACAAATCCCTGTGCTAACCGTGAGGAAATGAACTCGGGTAGCAGCGAGTTGAAGTCGCCCGGCTGAATGCCCGGTGCATAAGATGTCGCGGGAAGCGACGATGATAATTTCCCGGCTATAAAATCTGTCATTCTCTGTGCGGGAGCGACAATGCTGTCTCCGGCCGCCTCGAACATCTTTTTCTCCAGATTCTCCTGAAGAGCCATGATCTCCAGCGGACCTTCATGCTCATATCCGGGTATATCTCCGGGATGGATTTCCACTACCATTCCTGAATTTGCCCAACGCCCGGATCGTGCCGACGCCGACATGCCGTTCACAACCAGTTCACCTGCGGAACTTCCGGCAGGAACGATTACTCCCCCCGGACACATGCAGAACGAATACACGCCTCTGCCATCCACCTGCGTCACAAAGCTGTATTCGGCCGGCGGAAGCCATTTGCCTCTCCCCTTCGGATCATGATATTGTATGCGGTCAATCAGACTCTGAGGATGTTCCAGACGAACGCCTATGGCGATTCCCTTGGCTTCCATGGGAATCTCCTGCGCGTGAAGATTGCGGAAAGTGTCGTGTGCCGAATGGCCGGTGGCAAGTATCACGCCGTCGGCCGGTATCCGGCTCTTGTCAGTTTCAATTCCGGTGACCTTTCCGTCTTTTAAAATCAGTTTGTCGGCTAATGTATTGAAATGCACTTCGCCACCATTTGCAATGATGGTCTGACGGATGGCCTTGATGACATGCGGCAATTTGTCACTGCCGATGTGCGGGTGAGCGTCCGTCAATATGGATTCGGATGCACCGTGCTGCACCAGAAGTTCAAGCACTTCGCGCACGTTCCCTCTTTTCTTGCTGCGGGTAAACAGTTTGCCGTCGCTATATGCTCCGGCTCCACCTTCGCCAAAGCAATAGTTGGAATGTGGATTTATCTCTTTTTTACGGCTGATTTCTGCGAGGTCGACGCGTCGTGTGTCCACGTCGGCGCCCCTCTCGACCACAATTGGTTTGATACCGTATTTCAGCGCCTGCAAAGCGGCGAATAATCCTGCGGGCCCGGCGCCGACAATGGCCAGAACAGGAGCATCCGGACCAACGGGCAAAAACTTATAAGGATTCCATATCGGTACGACTTCACGGTCATCGCCCGAGGCTACACGGACAGTCAGATTGATCATCACCGGTTTCTTGCGCGCATCCGTTGAACGCTTTACCACCTTGTAATCGTTCAGCTTCTCCCCTTTCGGGAGTTTCTTGCGAATGGCTGCGGTCAGAGGTTCTCCCTGTCCGGCCTGTTCCGGCAACAATCTCAGCTGATAGTCCTGAATCATATATAGTTGTTTTCCTACGGTTATCGTATCCAATCTACGGGGATCCCGGCTTCGAGGCTTTTTGCCACATCTATGATGCGTTGATTGGCCGAACCTCGGAACAGTAGGTCCGGGTCTCGGTATTTCTCGATAAAGGGTCCATCTACAATAACGTCTATTTCCGGCAAAACATGCGCCAAATCAGCATTTTTAATCAATTCTTCCCATGTAAAGCCGGTATAAAGCCATATATTGTGGCCCAAATCATGAATTTTTATGGCCAGTTGACGCACTTCCTCGGGATGATACATCGGATCTCCTCCGCTGAAAGTCACATCGAAATCTTCTTCGGCAACAATCTGCAGAATCTCGGCTTCCGTCATCTCTTTGCCTGCGCTGAAGTCCCACGACTGCGGGTTGTGGCAGCCGGAACACCGGTGCTCACAACCCGCCAAGTAAATCGATGTCCGGAAACCGGGACCGTCGACTGTCGTGCCGCGCATTATGTCAAGTACGCGCATACTGTTCAATTCATTTGTGCACTACGCGATCGTGAAGTTCGGCCAGCTTGCCGGAGTTCCATCTGTCGGTTGTTCCCACAAGATATCCGGTGATACGCTGGATGGTTTCGAATTTCTCTCCGCATTTTGGGCAATGCGACTGATTTTTGTCAGCGTTTTCGTATCCGCATGACGGACAGTGATTGCGGTTGTGGTTCACCGAACCGTATCCCATGTTGTATTTGTCCATTAGGTCTACGATCTGCATGATGCACTCCTCGTTATGAGTGGCGTCGCCGTCGATTTCGACATAGAAGATATGTCCTCCGCCCGTCAGCTCGTGGTATGGACCCTCGATCTTGGCTTTATGGCGAGGTGAGCAGTGATAGTATACCGGCACATGGTTGGAATTTGTGTAGTAGTCCTTGTCGGTAACGCCTTCGATGACGCCGAAAGTCTTGCGGTCGCGTTTAGTGAATCGTCCTGACAATCCTTCGGCCGGTGTGGCGAGCACCGAATAATTGTGCTGATACTTTTCGGAGAACTCATTGACGCGGCTGCGCATATGCCTGATTATTTTCAGACCGAGTTCCTGCGCCTCTTCGCTTTCGCCATGGTGCTTGCCGATGAGGGCAATCAGGCACTCGGCGAGGCCGATGAACCCGATTCCGAGCGTACCTTGGTTGATCACGCTCTCGATGGTGTCGTTGGGCTTCAGATTCTCTGTGCCGTTCCAAAGTACGGTCATGAGCAGCGGGAACTGCTTAGCCAATGCGGTGCGCTGGAACTGGAAGCGCTCGTCGAGCTGACGAGCCGTGAGGTCGAGCACCTCGTCGAGCCGTTGGAAAAAGCGTTCTACCCTTTCCTTGGGGTCAAGTATATTCCGCTGCTCCAGCGCAATACGCACAATGTTGATAGTCGTAAACGAGAGATTGCCTCGTCCGATGCTCGTCTTGGGACCGAATCGGTTTTCGTATACCCTTGTGCGGCAACCCATCGTGGCTACCTCGTGCTCATATCGCCGCGGATCATTGGCATCCCATGCTTCATCCTGATTGAAGGTGGCGTCAAGGTTCAGGAAGTTGGGGAAGAAGCGGCGGGCCGACACTTTGCAAGCCAGCCGATAAAGGTCGTAATTCCTGTCCTCGGGCAGATAGGACACGCCTCGTTTTTTCTTCCATATCTGAATGGGGAAAATGGCTGTGGAGCCATGACCTACTCCTTCATAAGTGGAAATAAGGAGCTCGCGAATCACGCAACGTCCTTCGGCCGAAGTATCCGTACCATAGTTGATGGAAGAGAAGACCACCTGATTTCCACCGCGCGAATGAATGGTGTTCATGTTGTGGATGAACGCTTCCATGCTCTGATGCACACGTTCGACCGTCCTGTTGACGGCATGCTGCACCAAGCGTGCGTCTCCATCGAGGACATCAAGGTCTTTTTTGAGATAATCCTCGATTTCGGCGTTGTACAGATGTTCCAGGTTCTGTCCCGTCAGATTCTCAAGAGTCTTCATTTCTTCAATGTACGAGCTGCGTACAAAAGGAGCCAGATAGAAGTCGAAGGCCGGAATAGCCTGGCCACCGTGCATCTCGTTCTGAGCTGTCTCCAACGAGATGCAGGCGAGCACGCTTGCGGTCTCTATTCTTTTGGCCGGACGCGACTCGCCGTGTCCCACCACAAAACCGCGGTGCAGAATGCGGTCCAGCGGGTGCTGCACGCACGTTAGACTTTTAGTGGGGTAATAATCCTTGTCATGAATATGGATCAGATTCCCCTTGACCGCTGCCCTGACATCTGCCGAAAGGAGATAGTCGTCAACAAACGGCTTGGTTGATTCCGAGGCAAATTTCATCATCATGCCGGCCGGAGAATCAGTGTTCATGTTCGCATTTTCGCGAGTCACGTCATTGTTCTTTGCCTCTATGATTTCCAAAAACAGATTGCGCGTATGAGCTTTTCGAGCTATGGAGCGCTGGTCACGGTAGGCGATATACTTCTTGGCAACATCCTTGCGCGAGGATTTCATCAGCTCGATCTCGACACGGTCCTGAATTTCCTCCACGGTCATCCGCTCGGAACCGGTCATGCCTATACGGTCGGCGATTTTCTGTATCAGAGCCTCGTCCTCGCCGCTTTCGGTGGTGAGCATGGCTTTGCGGATAGCCGCTTTGATTTTCTCTTCGTTGTACCCGACCACCCGGCCGTCTCTTTTCTCTACAAGCTGAATCATTTTATCTATTTTTTGGAACGACTGTTTCGATAAATTATATTTATATTCGGCATTCAGCAGGTGCTTGGTAATGCCTGTTGTTTTCCCGTTTGCAAAGATAATAAATTAAATTATACCACAAACATTAATCGCTCAAAAAATGTTATAAAATTTTATTTTGGAAAACATTTTAGTATATGGAAAATTTTAATATATTGATAATTAGAGTAATAAAAATATTTTTGGAAAACTTTATTGCTGTTAATGCGTTTATAGATTTATTTTAGTGTGACGCTTGTCGCTGTTTGTCATGACGTTTCTTGTCTGATTTTGGTTATCGATTTGACCTTGAGATTATATATATTTCTCTAAATCCCATAAGTATGATAGATTTTGACGAGAGGACATGAGGAGGCGACAAAATTGTGTTCCTTTTGGAACAATGAAATTTTAACTATAATTTTGCAATATCATTCTATAGAAATAATAATACCATGAAAAGAATCCTGTTAACTCTCGCTATCGCAATGCTGGTCGTTTCCGGTATGTCTGCGCGTCTTATCAAAGTGCTTGCCATTGGCAACAGTTTCTCCGTGGATGCCCTGGAGCAAGAAATGCATAATGTGGTAAATGCAGGTGGCGATGAAATAGTCATAGGCAATCTCTATCATCCAGGATGTTCGATTGAGCGCCACTACAATAATATGAAGACGGACAACGGCGACTATAGTTACCGCAAAATATCAGCGGACGGCAGAGTGGACACTATCCCCGATTACACTATCTCCCGAGCCTTAGTCGACGAAAAGTGGGACTATATCACATTCCAGCAGGCAAGCCATTATTCAGGAATGTACGATACCTATAAACATCTGCCCGAGCTGATTTCGATGGTTCGTAAGGCTGCGGGACCCGATCCCACCTTCCTTTGGTACATGACCTGGGCATATTCTCCCACTTCTGATCACGGTGGCTTTAAAAACTACGGCAACAATCAGATGCGAATGTATCGCAGCATAGTGGACTGTGCCATTAAGGTTCTTGCAGACAACCCGGAGTTGAAAGGTATAATCCCGGTAGGCACCGCCATCCAGAACGCACGTATGACCGCACTTGGCGACGACCTGACGCGCGATGGCTACCATCTAAGCTATACTCTTGGTCGCTACATAGCTTCGCTCACCTGGTACGGAGTCTTGTATGGCCATGACGTCCTCGGCAATCCTTATTCTCAGGCTCGAGTGAATGCGCCGCAGCGACGTATCTGTCAGGAAGCCGCAGAAGCAGCTATCATAAATCCATTCCGAATTACATTATAATAAAGATATTCAGTTAATGCCCACTAACGAGGGGCAGATTACGAATGAAGATGTGATGAATGGGCTTGAAAGTCGGTCATAACGCAAATATCACAGGCGTATAGGCGGCAAAGACCGTTCCGGTGCCGTGTATTTCAGGAATTACCGGCACCAGAACTTGCGGCTGAAGATAACGATGACTGTGAAGACCTCCAGACGGCCGATGAGCATCAGCAGGGAGTAGAACCATTTCACTACGGGGGGCAGTGTGCCGAAGCCTCCGCCCGAACCGCTGGCTCCGTAGCCGAGCCCGTTGTTGCCGATGCACGATGCGGATGCAAACAGACTGTCGGTAAACGAGTAACCGTAGCCGCACATCACCATAGCCCCGGCTATGAGCAGGATCAGATAGATGGCGAAGAAGGATGTTATGCGCGAGATATGCGACTCATCCAACGCGTGACCGTTGATCTCGAGGGTTACGATATGCTGTGGATATAATGCCAGCTCAACGCTGCGGCGCATATTCTTCCATAACGCCACGAACCGGTCGATCTTGACGGCTCCGGTAGTGGAACCGGCGCATGCCCCCATCATCATCAGTATCAGAATCACGGAGAGCGCCAGCTGTCCCCACCCTTCGTAACTGCCGAACGAGAAGCCCGTGGTCGTGATGGTGGTGGCCACCTGAAACAGCGGTTCAAGCAGGTTGCGTCCGATGCTGCCGTCATTGCCGTTGATGAAGCGGGCCAGGGCGAATAGACTCCACGCCACAAGCACGATAAGGCAGTATGCCCGGAACACGTCGTTGCGCACCAGCGGGCGCCAGTTGCCCCGCAACAATCCATAAAGCAGCATGAAGTTGACGCCTCCCACCAGCATGAATATCGCCACCACCCAGCCGACATAGTCCGAATTCCACGCCGCGATGCTGGCATTGCGCGTGGAGAAGCCGCCTGTGGACATGGTGGAAAACGCCTGGCACACCGCGTCGAACAGGGTCATCGGGCCGCACCACAACAACGCTATCAGCATCGCCGTCAGCAGAAGGTATACGTACAGCAGCGATTTGGCCGTCTGTCCTACTCGAGGGTGCAGTTTGTCGTGGGTGATGCCAGTCACTTCGGCGTTGAACAGCGACACGCTGCCCGACTGGTTCAGCGCCGGCAACACCACCAGCATGAATATCACGATGCCGAGGCCTCCCACCCATTGTGTAAGAGCCCGCCAGAACAGGATGCCGTGACTCAGCGACTCCACATCGGCAAACACGGTGGCTCCGGTGGTGGTGAAGCCCGACATGGTCTCGAAGAATGCGTCAGTTACGCTCAGCGGCGCGGAGATGAACAGGAACGGCACCATGCCGACAAGCGAATAGGCTATCCAGATGAAAGTGGTGAGCAGGTATCCCTCGCGCCGATTCATCTGTAACTTGTAATGCCGGCCTCCGCCAAGCTGTATCAGCCCCACTCCCACCGTAGCCGACAGCGCCGCCGCCGACAGGAATATCCACCATTCACTCTCGCCATACATCAGCGACACAAGCAGCGGCAGCAGCAGCAGCACAGCCTCCACGAACAGCAGGCTGCCCGTCACGTTGCATACCGTGCGGTAATCGATGTGTATCCTCGACAGACGTTTCATCTAAACAATTTTTCATATTTGTTCAGCGACCCCGACAGGCTGAACACCACCACGTGGTCACCGGTCTGTATCCGGGTGTCGCCCGACACCAGCATTCCCTCGCCGTTCCGGACTATACCCGCCAAGGTCATTCCGTTTGGCAGCTTCAGGTCTTTGACGGCGGCTCTTGTGATTTTGGAATCCGGCGCCGCAACTATCTCCGACACGTCGGCATCCTCCAGCGACAGGCATCGTGAGGTCTCCATATTCCGGCTGTCAAGCAGCATCTGCAGGATGGTGCTGGATGTAAGCAGTTTCTTGTTGACTACCACATCAATGTTGAGGCTTTCGGCCTCGGTGAAATACTGAATGTCCTCGATTTCGGCTATGGTCCAGGGCACGCCTGCATCCTTGGCCAGCAGGGAGCCGACAATGTTCATTTCCGACGAATCGTTCACGGCTATGAAGGCATCGGTGCTTTCCAACCCTTCGTCGCACAGCACCTCGTAGTCGCGCTGGTCGGCATTTACCACGGTCACGGAAGGATAGCGCGCCGAGAGCTTGCGGCACCGTGCTGTGTCGGCATCGATTACCGTGATGTCATAGCCCGAATATTGCAAAGCCTGCACTATCTGACGCGCAAGCTTACCGGCGCCGGATATCATGACCTTCTGCACGCGGCACGGACTGTGGCCGCATAGCTCGGCCACTCTGTCGGCCCCGTCGGGCAGCATGGACAGATAGACTATGTCGTTGGCCTCAATGCGGTTGTCGCCTTTCGGGATGATGGTCTTGCCCTTGCGCCTGATGGCTGCCACATGGAACGGATGTTCCGTTTTCATCAGTTCGTACAGATGGCGTCCCGCCAATTCAGATTCGGGTCGAACCTTAATGCCCACTATCACCAGTGCGCCGTCGTGCAGCTCGAACCAATGCTTCACCCAGTTGTGTCTCAACAAGGTGCGGATCTCATGTGCCACAAGGTATTCGGGGTATAGTGCGATGTCGATTCCGGTGTTGCGCAGCACGTCGCGCATGCTGTCTGTGATCAGCTCGCCGTTGTCTATGCGCGCCACGGTGCGTTTGGCGCCCAGAGCCTTGGCTAATTGCGACGACACGATGTTCTCGTTGCCCCACGGGGTGACGCCTATGAACAGGTCGCACCCCGCGACGCCCGCGCTCTTCATGTTGGACGGCATCACGCCCGACCCGTACTGCACCATTATGTTGTTGCGCGAGTCAAGTTCCTCCAGTCGCTTGCGGTCCTCGCCTATGAGCACCACATCCTGGTTCTCGGCACACAGTTGCCGCGCCAGATGACAGCCTGTGTCGCCGTCGCCCGCTATTATGATCTTCATCTCGGTTTCAGGGTCAATTGTTTATCCGCTGCAAATATAACACTTTTTCGATGAAAATAAAATGATATTTTATCATTACAGATTGCTTGTTGGATATATAAAAATTATCCTCATTTGTTCCACCATAGATGTATCTTGGTGGTGCAAATGATGATAATCATTTTCATAATATCAGAAATGACGGCCACCTGGAGGCGGTCCCATCGGGCCGCGGCCGGGACCTCTGCCAAATCCAGGTCCGCCGCCCGGGAACGGATCGTCAGGAGCGTTGGAAGTCTTCTTGCTCTTCATTGTATTGAACTGCCAGCTGACGCCGAACATCACGTAGCGGGTCAGGTTGTTGTAGCGTGCGTCGACTATCTGTCCGGCACTGACCGTACGGGTTATGTTGTCGTTCTGTCCCAGCAGGTCGTATGCACGTACGCTGAAGGTAAGGCTTTTGTCCCGCAACACGCTGTACGATAACTGAGCGTTCCATATCCATGTTGTGCTATTGAAACCGGCCGAATATCCCGTCGACTTGTTGAATGCCAGGTCGGTAGAGAATTGCAGTCCGAACGGCAGTGTCAGCGTGGCATCGCTTCTGAAACCGTAGGTATGGGTATATCGGTTAGGCTGGGTTGCCAATGTGTTTGTGGCCATGTTGAACGAATATGTCGGGCGTACGGACATCTGGAATACGTCACAGGAGAAGGTCATGCCTAAATCAGGGGACAGGTTCAGATTGCCGGAACGGTTGAAGTCGTCGTTGATGTAACCGGCCATAGATGAATAGCTGCCTCGCAATGATGCCGAGAAACGCCATTTGCGGTTGGGCAGAGGCTGATTGATCATGAACATTCCGAACACAGTGAAATTGCCGTTGGCATTCGTATACTGGGTGGTGCGGATACCGGTGTTGGCATCGGTACGCGTTCGGGACACGATTACATTTGTAGAATACGAACCGTTGAGCATTGCAAACATGCTCTGCTGCGTGTTCTCGTTGTAATTATTATAATTGAATCTTAGACTCTGGGTAAACGTCGGCTTCAGATCAGGATTACCGATGCGGATATTCAAGGGATCCGATATGTCGGCTACGGGCTGTAACTGTGTCAGCGACGGCGACGTGGTGCGTGCACGGTAGTTCACCCTCAGCGAGCGAGTCTTGCTGAACCGGTAACGGAACCGGAAGTAAGGCGCTATATTGTATACCCAATGCATCGGGATATTCCGGGCGGCATCGATCAGGTCGGTGCTTTTGCTGCCCGACGGGGAGAATTCCAGACCGGTCTGCAGATTCATTTTGCTGGATACCTTTTTGTAACCAAGCTGTAAAGTGTGGGTTACAAACGTATTGCGGAACTGGTTGGATACCTCGGGATTAAACGTGGCGTCGGCTGGTACCAATGTATAATCCATCACAGCGTCCTGCCATGTGCCAGTTCCTTCCGGCAGGTCATAAGTGTTTTTATCGGCATTGTTGAATCGATAGTCAATTTTATACATCGCCTCTAAGAAATTTCCCTTCTTAACGTCACCGAGCGGTTCGGTCCATGTGGCCTGTCCGCTGATGCCATTGGTCCACTGACGATTGTCGGTGAGACGATATTGCAGTTCGGAATCATCTTGTTGGAGGTAATATATGATATCGTTCCAGGATGTGGTATACTGGCGCGTATTTGAAAATGAATAGTTGGCGCGGATACTGAACGAACGTCCCGGACGCGACTGAAAATTGTGATTATAGATCAGATAGCCGCCGGCGTTCCAGCTGTTTCCGCTATTGGCCGAGCGGTTTTCGCGCGAATTGACCAGAGTACGCAATAAATCGCCGGCATTCAATTGCGTAGTGTCGACAAGTTGCGAGCTGCGGTGATTGAACGAGAATGTCGGCCGGAAATCGATGGTGTTATACGGGTCAATTTTCCATTCAAGACGGAAATTGGCATTTACGTTATGTCCACGGTCGCGAGTGTCGCTTCCACTGTGTTGGTAGCTGGTGGAATCCGGCAACAGGAACTGAGTCTCAGTTTGCGACATGGCGTGGCGGTCGGAGTGGCTGTAAAATACATTGCCTCCGAATCTCAGGTTTTCATCTTTGCCGACATTGAAGTTGATGCCGATGCGCTGAGCGTTGCTGATGCCCCCGCTGGAGCCGAAACCGCCGAAACGGCCACGACCGCGGTCCATGAAGCCAAGCTCGTTGATATTATTGGCACCCCCGACAATCGAAATCTGGTTTTTGTCGGAGAATGTCGATATATTGAATGCTCCTTCGTATCGGTTGTCTGTACCGTAACCGGCGTTGACATTGCCTACCCAGCCGTTCTGCATGTTTTTCTTGACGGTCAGGTTGATTACGGTTTCCTCCTCTCCGTCATCTACGCCTGTGAGACGTGAAAAATCACTTTTACGGTCTACTACCTGCACCTTGTCAATCAACTCGGAGGGGAGATTCTTGGTAGCCATCTTTGTGTCGTCGGCAAAGAATTCCTTACCGTTGACGAGAATCTTTGAGACGGTCTTGCCGTTGGATTTGATATTGCCATCGGCATCCACTTCGACACCGGGAAGTTTCTTGAGTAGATCCTCGACGTTGGCGTTGACAGCCGTCTTGTAAGATCCAGCATTGAATTCCATTGTATCCTGTTTGGCAACTACGGCAGCTTTTGTGGCTGTGATCACCATATCTTGCAGCGTGACATATTTATCCCAGTTTACAGTATCAACCGCCACTGAATCCGTCTCATAGACAATCTCCACTGAGTCAGCAGGAATGCCATCCCGACCATTTGTTCCATTGGGAATACTGTCGACAGGGTTCGATGTCTCCCCTCCCGGACCGCTTTGAGCCGGGGCTGTAGGATTGTGCTGCAAACCGGATGCTCCATAAAACACACTGCCGCCAAACGACAACATCAACAATATTGGAATCGCTTTATTCATTCTGGGAAATGACCGGGAAAGTCCGGCGTTCATTTTATACGACTACAATAAATGAATTTGGTTTATCCTCGTATAAAAAATCCCAACCATAATTCAAAAATAATGCTTATGAGTTAGTCTATGCGGCAAGAAAATGCTGTTTGGATGAAATTTGGTTTGCAAATGAGGAGGATAATCGCTAAATTTGTAATTCAATCACTATGTGTTTATGCAGGCAGATAGTAGGATGACAACCGAACAGAGCAATATTGTTGCCAAGCAGTCTACCGATAAGTTATGGAACAAGGAATATTGGAAAGTGATGACTACCAACTTTCTGATGTTTTTCGCTTTCTATCTGCTTACCCCATTGTTGCCGATATATCTTGACGAGCAGTTTAGTGCCGACAAGGATATGATTGGCATTGTTTTGTCGGGATACGTCGTGGCTACATTCCTGGTCCGACCTTTCAGCGGATGGATTGTCGATTCATTTAACCGAAAAAAGGTACTTATAATCTGTTTTTTGGCATTCTTCATCTGTTTTGCCGGATATATCGGCGCCACTACCCTGCTAATGTTTGCAATAGTCAGGACCATGCATGGCATTCCTTTCGGAGCGACCACAGTGGCAAATTCCACAGTTGCCATCGATGTATTGCCCTCTTCACGCCGCACAGAGGGTATAGGATTTTACGGATTGAGCAATAACCTCGCCATGGCGATCGCACCCTCGGCAGGCATATGGATATATCATAGCACCGGCAATTTCGAGCTGTTGTTCTGGATATCGCTGATAATGGCGTTTGTCGGATTCCTGGTATCGGTTACAGTTAAACTTCCAAAGCGTGACCAGATAGCAGGCAAGAAAAAGATTGATCTGGATCATTTCTTCCTGGGGCGTGCATGGTTGCTTGCAATCAACATTTTACTTTTCGGACTTTGCTGGGGAGTGCTAAGCAACTATGTGGCCATTTACGGTCAGGAGAAACTCGGCATAACCGACGGCACGGGTATCTTCTTCGCGTTACTGTCCACCGGACTTATCCTGTCGCGTCTCACCGGTCACAAAGCGCTTCGAGAGGGACGTCTACTCGAGAATTGCGCTACAGGAGTGATCCTTTCTGCAATAGGATACACATTATTTGCCTGTGCCTTCGGGGAATGGAGTTATTTCTTGTCAGCCTTATTGGTCGGTCTTGGCAACGGCAGAATGTACCCGGCATTCCTGAATATGTTTGTCAACGTTGCACGACATGACCAGAGGGGTACAGCCAATTCTTCCATTCTGATTTCCTGGGATCTCGGCATGGGCCTCGGCATTCTTGCCGGAGGCGTTATTGCCGAGTTTGTAGGCTTTGCAGCCGCCTTCTGGATTACTGCCGCGGTACAGTGCGCCGGCACAATCCTCTTTTTCATCGCCACACGGCAATTCTACCTTAAACGCAAACTGGCATAACTTTCAGGTTCCATATATTTTGCAAATTTTATAATATTTAGCCAATGAAAACGACCGTAGCAACAATTGTATTGTCAGCCTTATTTTTAGGCATCGGCTCAGCGAATGCTGAGATTCAGAGCTACAGTGCTGAATTTGCTTTGCAAACGACCGACAGTTATGTCCAGATAAGCAATAGCACCGATTATAAGACTCTTTTTAAGAGCGGTGCCGACAACTTCACTGGCATGACATGGACAGGTACCGCAAGATGTTATCCCGAGGGGCTTCGGATTGGCAACATGCAACAGTCCGGATGTTTGCAATTTAAATTGTCAGACGGTTGTCATGGCGTGCCTGTCAAGATTGAGGCTACCATCAAGAATGACCACAGAAGCGTGTTGAACAATTTGCTTACTGTGTCGATTGACGGGGTTCCCGTGAATTTGTCCACAACAAGCGATGATTTTGTCAAATATGAAATTGATTGCAGGGGTGACGCATTCTGGGACTGTCTGGAAATAAAAATGGAAAAGGGATCAGCTGCATTGTATGATTTTGTGTACGTAAAAGATGTGACGGTTTATTATGACAATTGGGGCCAGATACTCGTGTCTACTCCGGACGGAAGGGATATAGAGCCGAATTCACATTACAATATCTACTCCGGCGCCGAGCAACTGAATGTTGTGGCCCGAAAAGCGGACTCAATGAAATATACTATTTATGATATTCAGGACAATATCATTGATTCCGGAGATATAGAAGGGGATGAATTTACTCTGACGACTCCTGAGGATACCGGAATATATTTTGTTGAAATTTCGGCCGAGCATGGCGATGAAACGCGTACACATAATTTTGCACTCAATGTATCGGGTAACGAATTTGGCGACGCCCCTCGTGAGGTAGTGACTTTCGGCCAACCGGATGAAGAGAATGGTGGCTTAAAGGCTAAAGACTGGGCCGTGTATACTGACTCAACCTACGATGAGAATACTAAAGAGTATACGGCCGATTTTACATGGGAAGCAGATTCCGGCCTTGGCTTTATTGTAAAATCTATTTCGAATAACCCCGGTAGCCTTTTCCACAAACCGTATGAATACAAATCCGAATTGAAATCTGGATTAGTGTTCACTGAAGCACTCTCGGACAAACCAAATAGGTTGGAGGTATATGCTCCTGAGAATCGTAAATTTAATGCTATTGTGGCGTATGTTTGGATAGAGGCGGGGAATTGGTTAGTGCCAACTATCGACGGCGAAGAGCTTGAAATGGAAGTTATTCCTACATCAACACAGGGGAAGGAGCGCGTAAAAGCAAATATATCAGAATCCTATGTCAAATGTACTAAAAGGTATAAGGTGCCGCAGTCTTCTTATATAATAAGAGGATATGATACTGACACACAACTTCATCATTCCAACTTTTATATTAACAAGGTTGAGATGTATTTCGACAATGTACCGACAAGAGTCGAGGAAGTCCAGACTGTTAGACCGACTGCCGAACCGGTATATTATAATCTTCAGGGCATGCGTGTTGCCAATCCCATACATGGTCTGTATATCCGTGTGGCAGACGGACGTAGCGAAAAGATATTGATTAACTAAAAGCGTTATTGATATTTCTAAAATTCACAATAATTGATATTTTCCTGTAAAAATGCTTGTTTTTAGAGCAAAAATGAGTATCTTTGCGCATAAAACAAGAGACTAAGGGCGTATTATAGCATGTATTGACGCCAAAGGTCGGAGAGTAATCAATTATCAGATGTCAAAAGTAACGATTCAGGGCGTGGCAGGTTGCTACCACGATGCTGCGGCTCACCTGTATTTTAAGGACGATAATATAGAGACGATTCCTTGCGATTCGTTTCCCGAAATGTTCGAGAAGCTCTCGTCGGATGCGTCGCTGATAGGTATACTGGCTATCGAGAATACGATAGCTGGTTCCTTATTGCAGAATCATGAGTTGCTGCGTCAAAGCAATCTGAAGATAATCGGAGAATTCAAGATGCGCATTTCGCATGTGCTGTGCGCGCTTCCGGGACAGACCATAGAATCGCTGACCGAGGTGAATTCCCACCCCATGGCTTTGATGCAGTGCGAACAATATCTGCGTAGGCATCCGAACATGAAGATGGTGGAGTGTTTCGATACGGCCGGAAGTGCCAGAGACATCGCCGAGCGTCAGCTCACCGGTCATGCAGCGGTGTGTGGAGAATATGCCGCCCAATTGTATGGTCTGGAAATCCTGGAAAAAGGAATTGAAACGAACAAGCGCAATTTTACGCGGTTTCTGATAATAGCCGATTCGCTGCTTGCCTCCGAGATTGGTCCAACAGAAAGGGAAATCAACAAGGCTTCGATGGTGTTTACCATCCCCCACACGCAGGGCGCGCTCTCCAAGATCCTGACAATACTCTCGTTCTATGATATAAACCTCACCAAGATACAGTCGACCCCCGTAGTAGGCAGAGAATGGGAATACCGATTTTACGTCGATGTGATATTCGACAGCCTGGTGCGTTATCGCCAGGCTGTGGACGCTATCCGGCCTCTGCTCGGCGAGCTGCAGATCCTCGGTGAATATGTTGACAGCATAATGCATGAATAAGGAGAATTTCAGATGAAAGAGAACGACAAGATCAAACCATCTGACAGAGTTTCAGATATAAAGGAATATTACTTTTCGATCAAACTGCGGGAGGTTGCCGCGATGAAGGCCTCCGGCATCGATGTCATATCGTTGGGCATCGGTGGCCCTGACCAGCCGCCTCATGACGAGGTCATAGAAACCATGACCCAGGCGCTGCATGTGCCGACCAATCACGGATATCAGCCCCATACGGGTGCGCCGGAACTTCGCAAGGCTTTTGCCGACTGGTACCGCCGATGGTACGGAGTGGATGTTGATCCAGCCAAGGAACTGCAGCCTCTGATCGGATCAAAGGAGGGCGTGACCCACATATCTCTCGCTTTCCTCAACCCAGGAGACGGCGTGCTAATTCCCAATCCCGGTTATCCTACGTATTCGTCGATCAGTAAATTGCTTGGAGCCGAGATCTTCCCGTACAATCTGACAGAAGAAAACGGATGGCAGCCTGACTTTGAAGAATTGGAAAAAATGCCGTTGGAACGCATCAAACTGATGTGGATCAACTATCCGCATATGCCCACCGGAGCCGGCGCGCGCATGGACACGTTCCGCAAGGTTATCGAGTTTGGCAAGAAGCACAACATCGTAATCGTTCATGACAATCCATATTCCTTCATCCTTAACAAGACGCCGCTGAGCATTATGCAGGTCGAGGGGGCCAAGGATATAGCTATCGAGATGAACTCGCTGAGCAAGAGCCACAACATGCCCGGTTGGCGTGTGGGTGTGGCGGTAAGCAACCCGCAGTTCATTTCGTGGATACTCAAAGTGAAGAGCAATATTGATTCAGGCCAGTTCAGACCGTTGATGCTGGCGGCAGCCAAGGCACTCGAGGCCGGCCCGGAATGGCATGAGAAAGTAAATGCGCTTTATGCTTTGCGACGCAAAGTGGCCGAGGATATAATGCATGAATTAGGATGCGAGTTCGATCCGACCCAGACGGGACTTTTCCTGTGGGGACGCATCAAGGATCCTGCAGTCAGCTCCGAAGCATTGGCCGACAAGGTTCTGCAGCAGGCACACGTGTTCCTGACTCCCGGATTTATATTCGGTTCGAACGGTGAACGTTATATCCGAATATCGCTTTGTGCATCGGAGGAGGCCATGCAGGAAGCCTTCCAGAGAATCAAAAATATGAATTAATAACAACCGCAATCAGATACTTTACATAATGGAACAACTGTTACCCCTTGCAATTGACGGCGTGGAACTCGCCAAACCTATAATTATATCCGGACCTTGCAGTGCCGAAACCGAAGAACAGGTATTGCGCACGGCGCAGGGACTTGCGCGAGCCGGCATCAAGATATTCCGCGCAGGAATATGGAAACCCCGCACCAAGCCGGGAGGCTTTGAGGGTGTAGGTGTTCCCGGACTGGCATGGATGCGCAAAGTCCGTGAACAGACTGGCATGAAGGTAGCTACCGAAGTGGCCAACCGCAGTCATGTGGAATCGGCGTTGGAATATGATGTCGATCTGCTGTGGATCGGAGCCCGCACATCGGCCAACCCCTTCGCAATGCAGGAAATCGCCGACTGCCTCAAGGAAAGCGGCAAGGATATTCCGGTATTGGTAAAGAACCCGGTTAATCCGGATCTGGAATTGTGGATCGGTGCCATGCAGCGTCTCTATAATGCCGGAGTGCGCAGGCTCGGCGCCATTCACCGTGGCTTCTCGACCTACAATCCCGGCATCTACCGCAACGATCCGCATTGGAGATTGCCGCTTGAACTGCGCCGACGTTATCCAGATCTCCCCATCATCTGCGACCCGAGCCATATCACGGGCAAACGCGAACTGATAGCCTCACTGTCGCAGCAGGCTCTCGATATGGGTTTTGACGGACTGATAATCGAAAGCCATTGCGATCCTGATTGCGCATGGAGCGACAAGAACCAGCAGATCACGCCCGAGGTGCTCAATGTAATAGTTGACAATCTGGTGTTCCGCGACGCTCCCACCATTCCTGCGGAGAGTCTGACCCATATGCGCCGCCGCATCGATGAGCTCGACAATGAACTGATCGAGGTCCTGGCCAAGCGTATGAAAGTGTCGAAGGAGATCGGCCAATATAAACTGGAGCACAACATGCCTGTGGTGCAGGCAGCCCGATACGGTGACATTATGAGCAACCGTGTGTTGGCTGCGGCATCACAGGGCATCAACGAGGAGTTCATGCGTCATATCCTCTCCACAATTCATGAGGAGTCGGTGCGCATTCAGGTTGAATTGTCTGAAAATTCCGAGAAAAAGTCGAAGAAAAAATCGGAGGAGAAATGAAGATACTGATATTGGGGGGTGGAAAGATGGGGTCTTTCTTCTGCGACCTGCTTAGTTTCGACCATGAGGTAGCGGTTTATGACCCTGACAGCAAGCGGCTTCGCTTCACGTTCAATGCGTTGCGGTTCAGCAGTATGGAAGAAGTGCGCGATTTCGAGCCTCAACTGGTGATCAATGCCGCTACGGTCAAATACACTCTCGACGCCTTCCGACAGGTGCTCCCCTATCTGCCCGACAGTTGCATTCTGAGCGATATAGCATCGGTCAAGACCGGATTGCCTGAATTTTATGCCGACTGCGGACACCCGTTTGTCAGCACACACCCCATGTTCGGTCCGACATTCGCGTCACTCAGCAATCTGAGCAACGAGAACGCCATAATTATCTCCGAAGGGGACCATCTTGGCAAAGTATTTTTCCGGGATCTGTATTCACGGCTTAATCTCAACATTGCCGAATACACATTTCAGGAACATGACCAGACCATAGCCTATTCGTTGTCAATTCCATTTGCTTCGACATTGGCTTTCGCAGGAGTGATGAAGCCTCAGAAGGCGCCTGGCACGACTTTCAAGCGCCATATGAACATTGCGCGCGGCCTCCTGTCGGAGGATGATTTCCTGCTGAGTGAGATCCTTTTCAATCCGAACACGTCCGAGCAGCTTGAGAAAATTTTGGGCAAGCTTACCGAGCTTCATCGGATTGTAAAGGAGCATGATGCTGATGCGCTGGATGCATATCTGACCGAAGTTAGGGGAAGAATTGCCCGCCAGGCACAATAAAAGAACGAAAAATTCATTAAGATAAAGGGACCTGTTATGCCGGTGTCATGACCGGACGAGGACTGGGGGGGATGTGTTTAAGGAACAGACCCTAAAATTTATCCGGGGTGATTGCGTCAATGCAGTCGCCTTGGTTATTATGCTGAATACTACATAATAATGACAAAGAAATCAGAACTGCAGTTCCAAAGAGATCTCAAGAGGTTTCATTCGATTTTTAAAGGTCAGGAGGAATTCGATATTCCGTCCCGGGTAACCTCTGTATTGGTGCTTCCGCTTATCGATGAAGTCGCGATGCCGTATACAGAAATGGCTTTCACCCCCGTATCGGACTATCAGAGGGAAGTACTTCGCCAGGCCAGGGAAGAGCAGGTTCCAATAATAATGATTCCGGAATCGGAATTCTCCGACATGGGCGAGATGATAGTTGCGGCCAAATTCCGCGACTGTCGTGGTGTAATTGCGACAATTGTGGAATATAGTCCGGTTAATACTAACGACGGTCCAGAAACGCCGGCCCTGTTGAGAACCGGCTATCAAGGTACGGTCGTGTCGACATCATGGCATGCTCAGGATTTTGTATCCGCGACATTCGTTACCTTGCCTTACAAGTATGTTGACACTGATCTACGCGGTCAGGAACTGAATTCCCTGGTTGATACAGTCTTCAATGTAGCGTTGAAATACCTTGTGCCCGAAGTGAAGGACCGGATATCGGCAGAACTTGACCGAAAACCTGCCGGCTCACTCGAGCGGATGTCGTTCATGATTCAGCACTCCCCTCTTAGCGTAGAAGAAAAAGCAGAGATCCTGTTCGATATGGACCTGACAACCAGACAGGAAGTTCTGATTAGATATTTGAATGTGCATCTTGAAAAGCTGGCGTTGCGGGAGGAACTCAATCGCAAGACCATGGCGCAGCTCGGAGCGAAACAGAAGGAGGAATTCCTGCGTGCTCAGATCAGATCAATGCAACAGGAGTTGAATATGGATCTTGATGACAATGAGGACGACGATCTGCGGCAACGGGCTGCTGAGAAGGCCTGGAACGAGGATATTGCGGCCTCATTTGCCAAGGAATTGCGCAAGCTACAGCGTTATGCCACAAATTCGCCGGAGTACGCAATGCAGTATTCTTATCTCGACACCTTCCTCAATCTGCCGTGGAATGTATGCAGCGACTCCGATTTCAACCTCGAAGATGTAGAGAGGATCCTTAATCGCGACCATTACTCCATGGAGAAGGTTAAGGAGCGTATCATTGAACAGATGGCAGTATTGAAATTGCGCAAAGATACGAAAGCCCCCATTCTGTGTCTTGTGGGCCCTCCGGGTGTCGGCAAGACTTCGCTTGGTAAATCCATTGCCGAGGCTACGGGCCGCAAATATGTCCGTGTGGCACTTGGTGGAGTTCATGACGAGGCTGAGATACGCGGACATCGCCGCACATACCTTGGATCCATGACGGGCCGTATCCTCAAAGCCCTTGAGGAATGCGGAACGTCCGACCCGGTTATGGTCCTTGATGAGATCGACAAACTGGGCGCCGACTACAAGGGTGATCCGCAATCCGCTTTGCTCGAGGTACTTGATCCTGAGCAAAATAGCCATTTTCACGACAATTATCTTGACTACGACTATGATCTGTCCAAGATTCTGTTCATCGCCACTGCCAATTCTCTGGAGACGGTGACCGGTCCGCTGCTTGACCGAATGGAAATAATAGAAATCGGCGGGTATGTCGAGGATGAGAAGGTTGAGATAGCCCGGAGGCATCTTGTAGGACGCAATCTGGAACGTCATGGACTGGAACCGGGCGATGTCGAATTCAGTGAGGATGCCCTGCGTGAGATAATCAATTTCTATACACGCGAGAGCGGAGTGCGTCAGCTTGAAAAGCGAATAGCCGGGATAATGCGCAAGATAGCGCGGGCGAAAGTGTCGGGACAGGCATACGACAAACTGGTGACGCGCGACAAAGTCCGCGAGATGCTAGGCAAGCAGACCAATTTCCCCGACATGTGCGAGAGCAACGATCTGGCCGGAGTCGTGACGGGACTGGCATGGACGCAGGCTGGAGGCGAGATACTCTTTATCGAATCCTCGGTATCGTCGGGCAAGGATTCCAAGCTGACGCTGACAGGCAATCTTGGCGACGTTATGAAAGAATCTGCGGTGCTGGCACTTCAGTACATCAAGGCGAATGCTTCAAAATTAGACATTAATCCTGAAGTATTCCAGAACAAGGAGCTGCATATCCACGTGCCTGAAGGAGCAATACCCAAGGATGGTCCGTCGGCCGGAATCACAATCCTGACGTCAATTGCCTCAGCACTGACCAGGCGTAAGGTCCGTGCCAAGGTGGCCATGACAGGCGAACTGACGCTGCGCGGCAAAGTGTTGCCGGTAGGAGGCATAAAAGAAAAAATCCTGGCAGCGAAACGTGCCGGGATTCAGGATGTGGTGTTAAGCGAGCAGAACCGCAAGGATATCGAGGAGATACCCTCGCAGTACATCTCGGATATTAATTTTCACTTCGTGACTTCAGCCTCGGAAGTGCTCGGGTTCGCACTTACCGATGAAGTAGCCGAGTGATTGTTACGACGGCGGTTTCGCCGTTTGGAACTCTTTGGACGGTCAGTGGCATTCTGCTGCTGGCCGTTCTTGTTCTCTGCCGTATCCGAAGGTTTCTTCTTTGTATCGGCCGATTTCGATTCCGGTTTCGGCGCATCTTTTTTACCGCCGCGCCGGCGATTGCCTCCACTGCTGACACCTCGTGAATTCCGACGACCCGATTTGCCGGATTTTTGCTCCTTTAGTTGAGGCGTTTCTCCAAATTCTTCGGGGATAACTTCCCGTTCGATCGGTTTCTCAAGAAGTTTCTCGATTTTGCGAAGACGGAAATTTTCTTCGGGCGAGACGAAAGTAATTGCCCTGCCGTCACGGTCTGCACGAGCCGTACGTCCGATACGATGAACGTAGTCTTCAGGTTCGTGCGGAACATCGTAATTGATCACCATCTCGATGTCGTCGATATCTATGCCTCGTGCCAGAATGTCGGTGGCGATTATGACCTGTGTCTTCCCGGCCTTGAAATCAAGCATCACGTTGTCGCGCTGGGTCTGGTCAAGATCGGAGTGCATCTCCGCAACCTTGAAGGGGAATTTCTTGAATTCGCGGGCCAGATTCTTCACTTTGAGTTTCGAACCCGAAAACACAATGACTCGGCTGGGAGGATTGTCCTGAAATACCTTTTTCAGAATAGGCATTTTCTGAGTCTCATAGCAGATATAGACCGACTGCTTGATTTTCTCGGCAGGTTTGGAAACGGCGAGTTTGACTTCGAAGGGATTTTTAAGGATCTTTGAAGCCATTTGCTGGATTTTGGGAGGCATAGTGGCCGAGAACATCAGGACCTGCACCTCCTTAGGCAAATGGGAGTAGATCTGCATGATGTCGTCATAGAACCCCATATCCAGCATGCGGTCGGCCTCGTCGAGGATGAAGTAGGACACCTTCGAAAGATCGACATATCCCATGCTGAGATGAGCCAGCAGACGGCCCGGGGTGGCGATAACTACATCGGCGCCCATTTTAAGCGATTTGCGCTGTTGGTCGTAGGTGTATCCGTCGGTACCTCCGTAGATGGCTATGCTGCTTACCGGCATAAAGTAAGCGAATCCCTGAAGTTGCCTGTCTATCTGCTGGGCAAGTTCCCGCGTGGGAGCCATTACAACGCAATTAACAGCGTTTTCCGGGAAACCGCCTTCAGCAAGTTCGTTTATTACGGGCAGAAGATAAGCGGCGGTTTTTCCTGTACCGGTCTGTGCGCATGCCAAAATGTCGCGGCCTTCCAACACCGGTGGTATTGTGCGTTCCTGTATGGGTGTGCATTCGTCGAAGTGCATGTCCCACAGACCGTCGAGCACATCGTCGTTCGTCAGTATTTCGTCAAATCTCATTATTTCGGTATGATTCCGGACAAATTGGAATTGTCCGTATTAAAGTTGATGCATGGATATCCGTCCATCATTATTTCACAAAATTAACAAAATTAATTTTTATAGCCAAATAATGCAGATACTCAACCGTTTATCGATAATATTTCTATTATTGGCAAATTTTCTTAAATATTTGTTAGAACCTTTCATAATCTGTATTGTTATATTATTGAACATTTAAAACAACAGCGATGAAACATTCAAAATCATTTCAGGACCGCGTAATTGGATTGCAGGGAAATTTATTAAGCTTTGCATACCAGCTTACCACCAACCGCGAACAGGCGGAAGATCTGTTGCAGGATACCACACTCAAGGCTCTGGACAATGAGTCGAAATACGTTGACAACGTCAATTTCAAGGGGTGGATATTCACAATAATGCGCAATATCTTCATCAACAATTACCGCCAGTCCGTCCGCAAGGCTACCGTAATTGACCAGACTGAAGATCTGTATCATCTGAATTTAAGTCAGGATTCAGGTCTGGCAACCCCCGAAGGCTCTTATGCCGTCAAAGAAATTTCCGTTGCGTTGAACTCTTTCTCGGATGATTACCGCATCCCCTTCAACATGTTTGTGGCCGGTTACAAATACAATGAGATCGCCGAGAAACTGAATCTGCCGATCGGAACTGTCAAGAGTCGCATCTTCTTCGCCCGCAAACAACTGAGAGAACAGCTTAAGGATTACAGATAAAAACATCACTGCATCGGCTTGCGGAGCATATGCAGTAATCGCAGTTTTAAATGTTCGTGCCATAAAACCACTGCGCCTTCGGGTGCGGTGGTTTTGTCAGTTGGAGTCTATTCATTATTTTTGCAGCGATGGAAAATATCAATGAATTATCCGAATTTATAAAGAGTCATGCTCGGGAGGACGTCAGAAATCTGGCACTGAAATGGCATAGCCGCGATCTGCAATTTGATTTGCAGGATGCCCTGATGCAGATTGAAGCCAGACGGAAGTGTGCTACGAAGCTTCCATGGTTTCTTGCCCATGATCGTTTTCTGTTTCCATCGTTGCAGAGTTCCGAGCAAGCCACGAATCAAGCCGTTGCGCTATATCATTCGCAGATAATCGGCAGTGGCCGCAAAGTCGCGGACATGACTGCGGGTCTCGGTATCGACGCCATGACTTTCGCCTTGAACAATTGCGAAGTCACAGCCTATGAAATAGATAAAACACGAGCCCTAACATTGGAGCATAATGCAAAAATGCTCGGACTCGACCGACTGTCGGTTGCTAACGAGGACAGCATAGCCACGCTGTCGCGTACGGATCAGCTATATGACTGGATTTATATTGATCCGGCCCGGCGTGACAATTCCGATGTCCGCTGTTTCAGGCTACAGGATTCTCTGCCCGATGTAACCGTGAATGAACAGATGTTGTTGAGTCATGCCCGGCGTATTCTTATCAAAGGTTCTCCCCTGCTTGACATCACCCAGACACTTCGCGATCTGAAACATGTAGAAACGATACATATCGTGTCGTTTCGCGGCGAATGCAAGGAAGTACTGATTGAGTTGGGACACGACGTCAGTGCCCCGGCAATCCATGTGATAGACATAGAGCAATCGAACGATGTATTCCCCACGGGAGTCCCGTCGTCGGCCTATGAGTTAAGTTGCCAAGCCGGCGATTTGGGCGATTCCGGAATGATTTATGCAGGATCAGGTGATCTCATTCCGGGAAATTATCTTTGCGAGACGGGAGCCGGTGTACGAAAACTTAATTGCGGTTCATTGTTAGCATCCCGGTTTCCCGACATAAAATCCTTTACAAAGAATTCAGGATTATATATAAGCCCTGTGGCGCCTGCTGGATTTCCTGGCAAGGTATCAAGAATCGTCTCATTACCCGATTCCAAAGGATTGAAAAGAATGAAGGGGGAAAGGTTGCGGGTAGTGAGCCGTGCCTATCCTGTAGGGGCAGCCGATATCAGGCGGAAGTATGCTTTCAGGGAGGGTGACGGCAGGTCTTTGATCTGCACATCGACCGTCGACGGCAGAAATATCTTCATTCTTACAGAGGACGTTTGACTGCACCGATCCGAGGATATTATGAATCTGCAGTCTGAAAAAGTTTGGATGAAATCGATAAATAAATACGACTAATCGCATATTCATAAATATTTTTCTTAATTTTGTAGACAAAATCGGAAATCATGAGCGAAGCATTAGTCATCATTCCAACGTACAACGAAATTGAGAATATTTCGAACATCATAGATGCAGTGATGAAACTGCCCGATGAGTTTGAAGTTCTGATCATAGATGACGCATCACCTGACGGCACGCAGGACGCAGTCCGTGCCAAGATGAGCCAGTATCCCGGCCGTGTGCATATGGAAACACGCAAAGGGAAGTTAGGACTCGGGACCGCATATATACATGGATTCCGATGGGCGCTTCAGAAGGATTATCAGTACGTGATCGAGATGGATGCCGATTTCTCGCACAATCCTGAGGATCTTCCTAAATTATATCATGAATGCAAGGACCGTGGCGCGGACATGTCGATAGGCTCCCGCTACATAACGGGTGTAAATGTGGTTAACTGGCCCATGGGACGCGTACTCATGTCATATTTCGCCTCGATGTATGTCAGGATTGTCACCGGGATGCCCCTGCGCGATGCTACAGCCGGCTTTGTATGCTATAGCCGAAAGGTGCTCGAGACCCTGAATCTGGACAAGATTCAATTTAAAGGATATGCGTTCCAGATCGAGATGAAGTACAAGGTATACAACAAGAAATTCAAGATAGTTGAGGTGCCTATTGTTTTCGTGAACCGCATGCTTGGCAGTTCTAAAATGAATTCATCGATATTCGGAGAAGCTGTATTCGGAGTCATAAGCCTGCGCCTCAAGAAGTTATTCGGAAGACTGTAAGGCTCGGTTCAAAAATAAACAGCATAAAAAAGAGATGGTCGGCATAAAACGACCATCTCTTTTTGTACTTGAATTCGAATTATTCCAAAGTGAATTTAAGGGTCTGTACATTCTCCGAATCGGGGCCTACCATAATCTGGAACTCTCCGGGCTCGGCCGTATATTCAATATCCGAACCGGAACTTAAAGCTGAAGATTTGCTCTTGAACTGATCGACCGGATGATAGTACTTCAGATCATCAACATTGATGTCGAATGAGACGGTCTTTGACTCACCCGGAGCAAGCGAAACACGCTCGAAATGCTTCAGTTCCTTGACGGGGCGGGAAATAGATCCAACCATGTCTCTGATGTAATATTGAACAACCTCTGCGCCTTCACGGTCACCGGTATTGGTCACTTTTACAGAAGCACGGATTGTGCCGTCGTTTGAAAGTTTGTCGGAACTGAGGTTGAAATCGGAGAAGGAGAAGGACGTGTAGCTCAGACCATATCCGAAGGGGTACAATGGAGCGTTGGGCACATCGAAGTAGTTCGATTTGAACTTGATAAAATCACCCTTGGGATTGTCAACGGGACGGCCGGTGTTAAGATGGTTGTAATAAACCGGAACCTGACCGACATTGCGCGGCATGGAAACCGGCAGTTTGCCCGAGGGATTCACATCTCCGAACACAACATCGGCAATGGCATCGGGAGCTTCGGAACCGCCGAACCATACGTTCAGAATGGCCGGGACATTCTCATTTTCCCAGGTCATGACGGTGCTTCGACCGGAGAAGTTCAGCATAACGACGGGTTTTCCGGTGGCAACCAGTGCGGCAAGAAGCTTCTTCTGCGTTTCCGGAAGATCAAGTTCAGAACGTGAAGAAGATTCACCCGAACTTTCTGCCAGCTCACCCATAGCAGCAACTATGACATCGGCATTGGCAGCAGCTTTCATAGCCTCGTCGAAAAGTTCCTGTTCCGTTCGATTATCGCGGATATTCTTATTCCAGATTCCGACATTGCCTTCCGTTTTGGCATCGGCATATACATTACAACCCTTGGCATAAATAATGTTTGCCTTATCGCCTACGGCATCCTGGAATCCATGGAGCAGAGACTTGTATTTTTCTGGAGCGATGGCACCGGCCCATGATCCTACCATATTGATAGCGGTGTTGGCAAGAGGACCGACCAGGGCGATTTTACCCTTTTTCTGCAACGGCAGAATGTTTCCTTCGTTTTTGAGCAGTACAAAAGTCTTTGCAGCTACCCGTCGGGCTTCAGCCTTATGCTCGGGAGTATAGATGTCGGTTTTCTCCCGCTTTACATTATTATACTTATAAGGATTCTTGAATAATCCCAGTTTGTATTTGGCTTCAAGAATCAGGCGGACAGCGCGGTCGATATCGGACATTGACACCTTACCCTCCTGCAAGGATTTCGCCAAAGTGTTGACAAATGCCCATGAAGACATATCCATGTCGGTGCCACTTTTCAGAGCCATCGCGGCGTTGGACTGCATATCACCCATTCCATGAGGTTGCATCTCTCCTATCGAACCGTAGTCCGTGACAACGAATCCCTTGAACCCCCAGTAATCTCTGAGCAGATCGGTAAGAAGCCATTTATTGGCTGTTGCCGGGATTCCGTCGACAACATTGAAAGATGACATAACGGAGCCTACGCCGGCATTGACGGCTGCGCGGTAAGGAGCGAGATATTCATTGAACATCCGCAGTCGGCTCATGTCGACTGTGCTGTAATCACGTCCTGCATCGGGAGCTCCGTAAAGGGCGAAATGTTTCAGACAAGCCATGATTTCGGTATCGCCCTGCATGGATTTGCCCTGATAACCTCTGACCATAGCTTCGGCCATGCGGCTTCCCAGGAACGGGTCTTCGCCAGAGCCCTCCGACATGCGGCCCCAACGTGGATCGCGCGCTATGTCGACCATAGGACTGAACGTCCAGTTTATGCCGGCTGCCGATGCTTCAATTGCTGCAATCCGTGCCGTTGTCTCGGCTGCCGACGTATCCCATGAAGCGGCGAGAGCCAAGGGAATCGGAAATACCGTTTCGTATCCATGGATCACATCCATTCCTATTAGCAGCGGGATTCCAAGACGGCTCTTCTTCACTGCAAGTTCCTGTAGCGCCTTGGCTTTATCAGCCCCTTTGATGTTGAAGATGCCTCCGATCTGACCTTTCACGATGGCGGCTCCAATGTCGCTGCTTTGAGGATCTCCAGTCACAATGTCGCCACCCGGCGGCAAATTGATCTGACCCAATTTCTCTTCCAGAGTCATCTTTGACATGAGATCGTCGATGAACTTGTCCATCTTCGCGTCATCCGATGCCATGGCAGTCAAGGAGCATGCCAGCATTGCGGAGAACAATAGTTTCCCCAATATTCTCATGATTTAAATTTAATGGTTATACAATGCAAATTTAGCTAAAAAGGCCGAAGCCTGCAAATTCAAGCAACAATGCCTAAAGTGTGTAAAGTGGGCGGCGCAAAAAAAATAGTCTTTCGGAAATGAAGGACCCTTAAATATGCTTTATATACAATAGGCTATAGCCTAATCATGTTTTTCACTCCATTTGACCAAAGCGCGAAGAACTGACTCAAGCATGTCGCCATAGTTGACCTAAGGAGCGTCGGGTACCTCCTCCTTGAACGACATTGCGCCTTCGACATCGAGTTTGTTAATCTTCTCACTTTCCGGACACCTACCATCACCTCGAACACCACTTCATTTATTTGCTTACCATTGGGATTGAAAACTGTTCCCTGAATGGCAAGACGTGCGGCACGGTCTTCTTTGGGATGCACAAAGTAGATCACTTGACAGCGCACACGGTCGCCTGTAGTGGTGTCAAAGTAGAACTGAGCCTTGTCGAAAAGATGAGGGTCGTTATCGGCCGAATCCTCGTACTGGATGTCCGTGATGGCATCTGTGAAACGGGGCCATACCGATATATTGGTTATATTACGCCATATCCGGGCAGGTTCAATGCCCTTTTGCTTCCACTCCGGCTCTTGCAAAGGTTTTGGAATCTTCTTTGGCAAAACCGGGAGCGAATTTAATCTTGTCTGTAATCATAGTATTAATATTCTATTCACAGGTATACCGCTGCGCCCGACCAATGGTTCACACAAAAAAAGCCGGCTCATATCTTACAGGATATGAGCCGACAGAAATATTGAGCTAAAATCTATGTACGCTTATTTTGTGACACGTTCAAGCCAGCTGACCATGGAGAACATTACGGTCATGGAGAGGATGCACAGGCCGGCGAACACGGCCCAGCATTCCCACTGATGGGGGAAGGAGTTGAGCATTGTGACGCCAAGGGCGATGAAGAGGTTGCCGATAGCCGTGGATGACAGCCACAGGCCCTGGCAGATGCCTTGCAGATGCTTGGGCGCGATCTTAGATACGAACGACAGTCCGAGCGGCGAGATGAACAACTCGGCCACCGTGAGGAAGAAGTAGGTCAGAATCAGTACGGCCGGACCGGCTTTCATCGACTCTTTGACAGCCTCGGCAAGTCCCTTGAATTCCTCGCCCGAAGGATAGTTGTAGACAATCGACACCACCATAAGGAATATGTATGCCATGGCGGTGATAGCCATACCGAAGGCAATCTTCTTGGGAGTGGAGATGTCCTTGTTGCGGCGAGCCAGTGCGGCAAAAATCCACATGATGACGGGGGTGAGCACAATCACGAAGAAGGGGTTGATGCACTGCCATATCTCGGGAGCGACGTTGTCGGTATTGACGAAGTCGCGTGCGAATACGGACAGAGACTGGCCGTTCTGATGGAACGAGAACCAGAAGAACACCACCACGAGCAGCACGGCGTAGAGGGCGAACATGCGCTGCTTGATCTCCTTGGCGTCGTGAGCGGCTTCGTCGGCGGATACATTGCTGTCGTTCTTGGCCTTCTTCACGGGGTTGGGCAGGCGCTTCATTACCCATGCGAACACGGCTAACGAGATGAGCATGGCCACAACCGAGGCGATGAACGAGAAGTGGACGCCGGTGTTGAATATCTCGAGATACTGTGTGCAGAACCCGCTGTCTACGGCTCCTTCGTAACCGACCTTTCCGGCCAGCTCCACGAGGTTGGCATGGTCGCCGGCCGACATGCTGTCGGCGTCGTTGAGCAGCTTATGGCAGAGACGGGGCAGGTCGGCGTTGTAAGCTAAGTGGTGCGCCTTGAGCCAGAACTCTCGCAGCAGCGGGGCGATGAACGGTGCGATCACGCCGCCGATGTTGATGAATACGTAGAAGATCTGGAATCCGGAGTCGCGGCGGCTTTTGGCAATCTCCAGCTCCTTGGGACCCTTTTTGGCCGCCTCGGCCTCGAAGTTGTCGTACAGCTGGCCAACGATGGCCTGCAGGTTGCCCTTGAACAGACCGTTGCCGAACGCGATGATGAAAAGTGCGAAGCAAGTGAACACCAGTACCCACGAAATACCGCCGGAAGGCCCGCCGGAGAATACGGGGATGGAGAGCAGCGCATAACCTATGGCCATGGCCAGCAGACCGCTGATGATGGTGCCCTTGTATTTCTGCGTGCGGTCGGCTATCATGCCGCCGGGGAGGCTGAGCACATAGATAAGGAAATAGAACACGGCGTAGATCCAGCCGGCGGCGGCGTCGCTGATGCCGAACTTGGAGCAGAGGAACAGCAGCAGCACAGCGTTCATGATGTAATAGCCGAAGCGCTCGCCCATGTTGGCGATGGCGGCCGGTATCAGCCCCTTGGGGTGGTCACGGTGTGCCTTGATGCAGTAGAATACCAGCAACGGTATCACTATCACCAGGATGCACAGCAGGATGGCCAAAGCCGAATGTTCCTGCCAGAATTGCGAAATTGATTGTAGCATATATTGTGTTATTGTTGATTGATTTCTGTTTAGTTTATAAGTTTAGAGAGTTATTTGAGTTCTATAACTTCGCAGTTATTGATATTGTCACCGTCAATAATGAGCCTGACGATGGTTCTTGCCGACTGCCAGCCGCTTCGACCGGCGGCTCCGGGATTGACATGAAGCATCTGAAGGTCCTTGTCGTACATGATTTTGAGGATATGAGAATGCCCGGCCACAACCATTGCGGGTTTTTCTTCCTGGAGCATCGCCTTGATGCCGGGAGCATAACGGCCGGGATAGCCCACGATGTGTTTCATCCAGACCTTGACATTCTCGCAGTCGAAACGGCATATTTCGTCAAAACGCCATCTGGCTTCCTGGCCGTCGATGTTGCCGTATACGGCGCGAACCACGGGCACAAGCTGACGAAGCCGATCGATGATTTCCATATCCCCGATGTCGCCGGCATGCCACACCTCATCACAATCCTTGAAGTATTTTACAAAGCGGTCGTCCCACACGCTGTGTGTGTCGCTTAATATTCCAATATGCTTCATTGTATTCTCCATTCGGCATAATGCCTGCGCCGCGACAGATAATTCAAATCGGAGTCGTTGTCATAGGCCTCCCTCTCGAAACTTATCCGATGATATGCCCGGAAAGTATCGCCCTTGGTCTGAATGAGCCTCCAGAGCCATTCAGCCATATAGAGCAAATAGAAACCGAGATATCCGAGCTCGCGCATCTGCTTCGTGTGTATTCTTTCATGATTAAGCACCCGGTCGGTTACAGACATGTCGCGCTTTACAAACAGTACGCCGAAAAGGTTGATGGCTCCATACCTCTTCCCTATCGGCAGCAATTTGTTTCTAATCACTTTCACGATCTTAGCCTATATAGCGCAAAATTAACGAAAAGCAACTATTGTAGCAATAAATATACACTTTTTACCAAAATTTTTTATCCGACCGGGTTGGAAGCGGTGGGCAAATCAATGTTGGAATGTCATGGATTTTGACTATATTTGCATACTGAAAGAGGGATTGTTCCCCCGCTTCAGATTCAATATATTAAATATCAATGTCATTCACGCATCTACACGTACATTCGCAGTATAGTCTTCTTGACGGCAAGGCTTCCATTCCTGAACTTGTGGACAAGGCAATAGCTTCAGGCATGCGGGGCATAGCCTTGACAGACCATGGTAATATGTTCGGCGTCAAGGAGTTCTGGAATTATGTTGAGAAGAAGAACCATGATCTTCCCGAAGATGGCAAGTTCAAGCCCATTATCGGGTGCGAGATGTATGTGGCACGCGATCGCAAGAGTGATAAGAAGGACAAATCCGACAACGGCTATCACCTGATAGTGCTTGCCAAGAACGAGAAAGGATACCACAACCTTGTCAAACTCGTGAGCCGGGCATGGACCGAAGGATATTATTACAAGCCCCGTACGGATCGCTATGACCTTGAGACGTACAAGGAGGGTCTGATAGTATGTTCCGCATGCCTGGGCGGTGAAGTGCCGCAGTTCATTCTCCACGAGGAAATCGAGAAGGCTGAGGAGCGGGTACGGTGGTACCATGAAGTGTTCGGCGACGATTATTATCTGGAGCTGCAGCGCCATCAGACATTCAAGCAGAACGCCAATACAGGCGTGTATCCCGAACAATGCAAGGTGAACGAGCAGCTCATCAGGATTGCACGCGAGCAGGGAATCAAGCTGATCTGTACCAACGACGTACACTTCACCAACGAGGAGGATGCCGAGGCGCACGACCGTCTGATATGCGTGTCCATGCAGAAAACCTTCTCGGAGCCCCGACTGCATTACACCAAACAGGAATGGCTAAAGACTCCCGAGGAAATGGCCGAGATATTCAAGGATATCCCCGAAGCCCTGGCAAATACCGAGGAGATCCTGAACAAGGTCGAGACCTATAGCATCAATCATGCGCCGATCATGCCCTTCTTCGAAATTCCTAAGGAATTCGGTACTGAAGAGGAGTACAGGAGCCGGATTACGGAAAAGGAACTATTCGACGAATTCACGCAGGATGAGAACGGCAATGTCGTATTGTCGCCGGAAGAGGCTCAGAAAAAGATTGACCGGCTTGGCGGTTACGACAAGCTGTATAGGATAAAGTTCGAGGCAGACTATCTGGAAAAACTAACCATGGAGGGCGCCAAGGAACGTTACGGCGATCCGATACCGGCTGATGTAGCAGAACGACTCAAGTTCGAGCTCTACATTATGAAAACCATGGGATTCCCCGGATACTTCCTGATTGTGCAGGATTTTATCAATACCGGCCGCAACAAATTGGGTGTCAGCATCGGCCCAGGTCGAGGATCAGCTGCAGGATCAGCGGCTGCGTATTGTCTCGGCATCACACAGATCGACCCGATAAAGTACGATTTGCTTTTTGAGCGATTCCTGAATCCTGACCGAATTTCACTCCCCGATATAGATGTGGATTTTGATGATGACGGCCGCTACGAAGTACTGAAATATGTTACGGAAAAATATGGTGCCGAGAAGGTGGCCCACATCATAACGTTCGGCACAATGGCCACCAAGATGGCTATAAAAGATGTGGCCAAGGTGCTGGAAGTACCTTTGCCTGAAGCCAACCGGCTTGCGCGTCTCGTGCCCGACCGATTGCCTGAAGTCGACGGCAAGTCGCCCAAAATCAACATCAAGAACTGCCTGAAATACTGCAAGGAATTTGCAGCGGAAACCCAGAATCCCGACGAAAGGATTCGTGAGACGATGAAATATGCCGAGCAGCTTGAGGGCAATATCCGCAACACTGGCATTCATGCATGTGGCGTGATTATATGCCGGGATGACATTACCGACTGGGTGCCGGTGTCGATGGCCACTGACGCCGACGGTACCAAAGTAGTGTCAACACAGTACGAGGGATCGATCATCGAGGATACCGGTCTGATCAAGATGGACTTCCTGGGGCTGAAGACGCTTTCCATCATTAAGGAGGCCCAGTATAACATTAAGCTCAGATACGGGCATGAGATCGACATCGACCATATTCCGCTGGATGATCCCGCCACGTTCGAATTGTATTGCAAGGGCAACACCACCTCAACCTTCCAGTTTGAGTCGGCCGGTATGCAAAACTCGTTGCGCAGTCTGCAGCCGAATAAATTCGAAGACCTCATAGCGATGAACGCGCTGTATCGCCCGGGACCTATGGATTACATTCCTACGTTTATCGCGCGTAAGCACGGCGAGGAACCGATAGAATACGATATTCCGTGCATGGAGAAGTATCTGAAGGAGACCTATGGCGTCACCGTCTATCAGGAGCAGGTGATGTTGTTGTCGCGACAGCTTGCAAGCTTTACCCGAGGTGAATCCGACATGCTTCGCAAGGCCATGGGTAAGAAGCAGATCGACAAGATGAACAAGCTTGAGGTCAAATTCATGAAACAGGGCGAAGAGAATGGACATGATCCCAAGGCACTCAAGAAAATCTGGGAGGACTGGAAGAAGTTCGCGTCGTATGCCTTCAACAAGAGCCATGCCACATGCTATACATGGGTGGCTTATCAGACGGCCTATCTTAAGGCGCACTACCCTGCCGAATATATGGCCGGAGTATTGAGCCGTAACCTGACGGCCAGCGACAAGATGAAGGTAGTGATGGGCGAAGCCAAGCGCATGGGACTGAAAGTGCTCGGTCCTGACATCAATGAATCCATCGAGAAGTTCGGTGTCAACAAGGACGGTGTGATTCGTTTCGGTCTTGCGGCCGTCAAAGGCGTCGGCGCCAATGCAGTGAAAGCCATTATCGAGGAGCGCAACGCCAACGGGCCCTACAAGGATATATACGACTTTGTGGAACGTGTTAATCTGTCGGCATGCAACCGCAGCGCAATAGAGAACCTGGCCATGGCCGGAGCTTTCGACTGTTTCGGACTTAAGCGCGAGATGTTTGTGCAGCCCATGTTCGACTCCACCTACACCGATTTGCTCGTCAAATATGGTCAAAGCATTCAGAACGACAAGAATTCGCTGCAGCTGAGCTTGTTCGGCGATCTGGAACCGATCGAGACGAACCGTCCCCCCTATCCCACGGTAACACCATGGTCGCAGATGGCGTTGCTGGAGAAGGAGAAAGAACTCGTCACGATGTATCTGTCGGCGCATCCGCTGGACCCCTACGCAATGGAGCTTAAATATGGATGCAATACATCGTGCGATCAGTTCAAAGAGCGCGAGGAGCAGCCGGGAACCGTAACAATGGGTGGCCTCGTCACGAAGGTCCAGACCAAAATATCGCGTAAAGGCACGGAGTTTTCTATAATAGAAATCGAGGATTTTACAGGCAAAGCTGATCTGCGGCTGTTCGGCAGAAACCATACGAGCTACAAGGATAAATTCCACGAGGGCGAGACGATTTATCTTGAATTGTCATACAAGCCGAGCCGCTATTCGCCCGACAGGCTCGATATGAATATCGAACGGATACAGTCGCTCGAGGATATTAAGGGCACGACTGCCAATGCGGTAACGCTGTATATGGACATGAAGTACAACAACACGGACTTCTTTGAAGGTCTCAAATCATATATAGACAATGGAAAAGGCCGTCGGGGCGACCTGTATATAGAATTGTACGATTTCACGACAAAACAATCCGTAAAGATCCATTCCAGACAGCATTACAACATTGATATACAGATGATGGAGTATCTGGAATCCAATGGATTGAAATTCCAGGTTTCAACGGGAGAAAGATAAGAAAAATACAATTAACAAATAAAATAACAAGAAATGGCATTACAATTCACAGATCAGACTGCCGCTGAAGCCATCAAATCGGGCGAGGTAGTGGTGATTGACTTCTGGGCAACATGGTGTGGCCCTTGTATCAAACTTGGCCCCGTAGTCGAGGAGCTTGCAGAGAAATACGCCGGACAGGCTAAGATAGGAAAACTGAACATCGACGACGAGTCGGATATCGTGAGCGAGTTTCGTGTCCGCAACATTCCGACCGTGCTCTTCTTCAAGGACGGCGAGCTTAAGGACCGCAGCGTCGGTCTGGTAAAGCTGTCGGATCTTGAAGCAAAGCTTCAGCCGCTGCTCTAACAACCGGAGTGCCATGCAGATATGGGTAATATGGCTTATCATTGTCGGGGTGCTGTTGATACTTGAAGTACTCACCCAGATGATGTGGGCCTTATGTCTGGCCGTAGGTTGCATTTTTGGATGTGTCGCTTCGGCATGCGGGCTTGACGTCGTGTGGCAGATAGTCATAACGTCGGTCGCATCTTTCGCAGCTTATATCTTTCTGGTTCCTCTGTTCCAGAAATGGCACGCGTTGTCGGTCGACAAGAAGGGTTGTAATGCCCGCACAGGCATGGACGCCCTTCTTGGACGCCGGGGCGTGCTCAGCGAGTCAATAACGTCGGAACGCCCCGGCCGTTTACGTATAGACGGCGACAACTGGCAGGCAGTATCCGCCGATGCCGGTATGCCGATTCAACGCGGCACCGAAGTGGTCGTGACCGGTTACGACTCAATAATCCTAAACGTAAAACCTGTTAATCCTAAAAACTGATATTACTATGACAACATGGATACTTGTGGGAGTTATCCTGCTCCTGGTGATTGTGGTGATAAGCGCCGGTGTCAAGGTGGTGCCTCAGAGCGAGACCCGTGTCATTGAGCGTCTGGGCCGCTTCCACAGCGTCTTGCCTCCCGGCATCAATTTCATCATCCCCTTCGTGGACCGTCCCAAGATCATTTACCAGCGCACGGTTGAGCGCCTCGGTAACGGCCGCACCTACGTGAAGATGGTCTCGACTTATAAAATCGACCTTCGTGAGCAGGTTTACGATTTCCCTTCGCAGCAAGTAATCACGCGCGATAACGTTACGACAGAGATCAACGCCTTGCTTTATTTCCAGATCGTTGACCCGAAGAAGGCTGTTTATGAAATCGACAATCTTCCGAATGCCATCGAAAAGCTGACGCAGACATCGCTGAGAAACGTGATCGGTGAACTGGAACTGGACGAAACGCTTACGTCACGCGACACGATAAACTCCAAGCTACAGGTGATTCTTGACGAGGCCTCCAACAAATGGGGAGTAAAGGTGAACCGAGTCGAATTGCAGGACATAACGCCTCCGGAGAGTGTACGTGTAGCGATGGAGAAGCAGATGCAGGCCGAGCGTAACCGTCGCGCCGAGATCCTGAACGCCGAGGGTGAGAAGCAGTCACTGATACTTCGCTCCGAAGGTGAAAAAGCATCCAAAATCAATCAGGCCGAGGCTACAAAGCAATCAGAGATTCTTCGCGCCGAGGGTGAGGCTCAGGCAATAATCCTGAATGCACAGGCTGAGGCAGATGCTATTCTCAGAGTCGCCCAGGCTGTGGCCAATACACAGACCGATCCGGCTACCTATATGCTGGCCATGAAGTACATAGACACACTTCGCGAAATGACCTCCGGCAAGGACACCAAGACCGTTTACATGCCTTACGAAGCATCTTCGTTGCTGTCATCGATAGGAAGCATCAAATCATTGTTCCCCGCAAAATAAAACAAAGGACGGTTCATGAATACCGTTATCTCAATAATCAAAGGGTTGGGCATTATCCTCATGGTCATGGGCCATGCGGAGGTGCCCGACCTTCTTTCCAATTTTATCTACATATTTCATATGCCGCTGTTCTTCATAGCGGCAGGATATTTTTTCAGCAGGAAACACCTCGACAATCCATGGGAATTCTGCCGCAGGCGTTTCAAAGGCTTGTACGTGCCATTCCTGAAATGGTCGTTGATATTCCTGATTCTGCACAATCTGTGGTTTGAAATCGGGATCTTGAACGAGCAATATGGCAATTGGCAGGGAGGAGTGACTCATCCTTATAGCATTCAGGACTTTTTCACCCGCGTATTCCGCGTAGTGACGTCCATGAGCGGGTATGATGAATTCCTGACCGGTGCATTCTGGTTTTTCCGCGGACTGCTTGTGGCGAGCATTCTCTATCTGATCCTTGCCAGGGTGATCGACGGCATGCGGCCGATGGGTATGGTGAGGATCGCTATATTGATATGCGCGTTCGCATTGGCTTTCAACGCCTACAGGTTTGCTTTCGGCTTGAAAGTGACGACAATCCCCAATGGTGGATTGCGTGATATATGGGGACTCTTCTTCTTTGGTGTCGGCGTGATATACAGGCATTTCGAAACGCGGATCGGTGATCGGCTGTTGCTTACGGTCTGCTGTCTGTTGGTGCTGTGCGTATGCGCATGGTTCCATACTTGCGGCATGAACAATAACGGCAAGATGCTGGATCTGCTCACATTGCCGGTCACTGGTACAGCGGGCTGGATATTCTGCCACCACCTGGCGGTATGGATCGACAGTCGCGACTCGTTATTGCGTCGGTCACTCCTGTTCATAGGCAACAATACGCTATATGTGTTCATTTTCCACATTATCAGCTTCAAGCTTGTCAGTCCACTGAAGATATTATGGTACGGTCTCGACTGGGGTCAAATGGGTTGTCATATGGTGATACATTACAACAACCACACCGACCTGTTCTGGATATTGTACACAGTGGCCGGTGTGGGTGTTCCAATGCTTGGTCTTCAGCTCTGCCGCAGACTTGCAGTCAAATTGCGTCCTCAGCCGGCAGTGGCCTGATTTTCCTCCTGTTGCTCGTGCCGGAATGCGCGCACCACATTTTTGATTTGCTGCCGGATAGTGCTCCATTTCGGGAAAATCGCGAACGGACGTATCTTGACGGGACTCAACACAATCAATATAATTGAAATTATTGCGGTGCGGTTCTTTATAAACCGCACCGCAAAATTAACTAAAATCTCAAATTTTGGATTCACCGTCCAGAAAATTTCCGGGACGAGAACTTAATTTATTTTACGGGAGTAACCGTATAGCCGGCCTGGCGAAGCTGTTGAATCAGACCATGATCGCCGACAAGATGACCGGCGCCGACGGCGATGAACATGCTCTCTTCAGGTAGCTTGCTCTTGATTATCTTCATCCAGGAGTCATTGCGATCGTAAAGGAGTTCCTTCATGCTTTCCGATTCTGCATCCTCTTCAATTTTGAACAACTCGGCCAATGCATCGAAATCCTGACCGACGTAAGCTGTAGCGAGTTTTTTTGCTTTCTCGGCCTCGTCATCGAATTCGCGGATTCCTTTCATCAGCTCATCGGCCTGGATGGAGATAGGTTTTCCGTAAAGAAGCACCATCTGCTCCTCGGGCGTTTCAAGGCCACCGATGGGGATGCCTGCTGCAGTAGCGAAATCCTGAATCATGCCGTCGAGTTGCTGCTGCGGATTGAAGTCGGGGAACATTTTCATATTTTCGAGAATCAGGAGCTGGGCGCTGACTAAAGCGGGTTTCATCACCTCCAGCATCGATATGTTGGCGGCTCCGCCCGACAGACGGCCCAGCAGATTGTTGACTGAATCAAGCTGCTCTACGCTGAGAACCTTGCTGAGAGTGCTGTCGGCCGGTGCCATGAGGTATTTGGTGGCCAAGCCCATCTGGGCTTGCGGGGCGAGAAGTTCGCTCATCACAACTTCGCCGTAGACTTTGTCGACACCTTTCATGGCGTCTTTCATTCCTTTCACGGAATCCATCATCGTGGCGGGAGCGATGTGATGTGTTCCGAAAAGATATGAGGATTCCTTGGCCCCGTTGCCGGATACCTCCCACAGCAGCTGCGCGTTTGCGCCTGTCGGGAGCAGCATAGAGGCAACAGCCACCGATGCCATCAATGCGCTTTTAAGTGTCTTTTTCATATTATTAATGTGTTATGATTATTATCTGATGCATGTTAGATCACTTGTATCGGGCCCAGCGGATCAGTTCTTTGATATTGGGCTTTTTGCCGTACATAAAGATACCGATGCGGTAGATTTTGCCCGCGAACCAGGCCATAAGGACAAACGATACGACGAGGATGCCGAACGAGGTCCATACCTCCCATTCCGGGATGTCAAATGGGAGGCGAGCCAAAGTCACCATCGGAGAAGTGAACGGAATCATCGACAGCCATACTGCCAGAGTCGAGTTAGGATCATTGGCCACGGTCATTGAGAAGACGAATGCGAGCAGGATGGGCATGATCGCGAATGTCTGTAGCTGCGAAGCGTCCTGAACATTGTCGACCGAAGAACCGATTGCCGCAAAGATTGAAGCGTAGAACAGAAATCCTCCGATCAGGAAAAGCGTCATATAGCAGAACAGCTTGGCGATATATCCCACCGATGAGAATATAGAGATGGCTTGCAACATATCTGTATCAGTAGTGGCCGATGCCATATCCAGAGTGCCGGCATTCATCATGGCCGCTTCATTTGCTACAGTCTCTGGCAGTATCAACGGCATGACATTGGCGCTCACCGAACAGATTATCAACGCCCACACAGCTATCTGGAGCAATGCCACAAGTCCTACGCCGATGATTTTACCAAGCATCAGATCGATAGGGCGCACCGAGCTGACCATCAGCTCAAGCACACGGTTGTTTTTCTCCTCGATAATCGACGTCATTACCATCTGTCCGTAAAGAAGCAGGAACATGTAGAGGATGAATGTCATGATCATGCCGAGAATCATGGAGATAGTAGTCGAGACATTTTTCTCTTCTCCATTCTCGTCAATCTTGATGGTGCGCAGCGTGATGTCGACCTGAACATCCTTCAAGATCTCGTCCATATTCTCAATATTGTATTTTTTTAGACGCTGGTTCTCAATGGCTTTTTCGATAGCGCCCGAGAGAGCCGATTCCAGTTCAAGGGATCCGGAATCATGGGTATACAACAGAGCGTTGCCCGGATTGTCGACGATGTCGGAACCGATTACAAGCACACCGTCGTAACGTTCGCGGGTTAGCACGGAGTCAACGGGCTCCCCATCGATGGCGAGAGTGAGATATTGGAGGTCCTGCTGCACTTTCATCAGCTCCGGAGTAACCACACCGCTGTTGTCGACAACGGCAATCGTCTTTTCTGACGGAGATGACAGGCTCATTATTAAAGCGGGTGCTGCCATAAGGGCAACCATCAGCAGCGGAGCCAGGATAGTTGTTATTATGAAACTTTTCTTCGCGACTCGTTCTTTGAATTCGCGCGATATTATGATGCTTAAGTTTGATTTCATGTCATTATTCTTTTACATCGGGGATAGGAATCTGAGTGGGTACGCCGTCATTGGAGGCCTCAACGGTCCGTATGAATATCTCGTTCATTGAAGGTAGGGCGCGGTCGAATGTCACAATTTCAACTGTGTCGTTGGCAGCGGCGATGAAATCATGCATCTTGACATCAGGCTGCAATGAGAATTGCGAATTGTAGATTAGGCCGGACTCCGTTTCCTCAGGTTTCGACATTGTATATGTCAGGATTCTGTCGCCTAATTTGTCGAGCAACAGTTCAGGCTTGCCCTGGAAAGACAGTTTATAGCAATTGCGGCCCATTTCACGACGGATTTCGGCCACATTGCCCGACAGGATGTTGCGGCTGCGGTTTATGAGGGTGAAGTTGTCGCAGATCTTCTCCACACTTTCCATATTATGCGTGGAGAATATCACCGTGGCGCCTTCATCCTTAAGACGCAGGATCTCGTTCTTCAGGAGTTCGGCATTGATGGGGTCGAAACCGGAGAAGGGTTCGTCGAAGATCAGCAGCTTGGGCCTATGGAGCACGGTGACAATGAACTGGACTTTCTGTGCCATACCTTTGGAGAGTTCCTCGACGCGTTTTCCCCACCAGTCCATAATGCCGAACCGATCGAACCATTTACGTAGTTCCTGCGTGGCCTCCTTGGTTTTCAGCCCTTTGAGTTTGGCAAAGAAGAGCGCCTGCTCCCCTACTTTCATCTTCTTGTAGAGACCGCGTTCTTCGGGAAGATACCCGATTTTCACCACATCGTCGGCTGTAAGTTTATGTCCGTCAAACAATACACTTCCCTCGTCGGGAGCCGTTATATGGTTGATGATACGGATCAGAGTGGTCTTGCCAGCTCCGTTGGGGCCCAACAGGCCGTAGACACATCCTTCTGGGATCGATACGCTGACATCGTCTAGAGCCGTATGCCCTGTGTAGCGTTTCGTGATGTTGCTTGCTTCTATTATGTTCATAATTAAATTTATAATTCTTGTTTATTGTCAAGACTCTGAACCATGTGCGTCAGCATGTCGGTCACATATTTCACGTCCAGTTTGAGTTCCAGAATCCTGCGAGCCGTTTCCGGCAAGGTTTCAGTCATGAATTTACGTCTCAGTATCTGCAATACATTCGGAATTGCAGCGGGAGCCACGAAATAGCCGAGACCTCGCTTCTGATATATGGCGCCCTGCTCCGCCAGTGAGTCATAGGCTTTCATAACCGTGCGCGGATTCACTCCGAGACGCATTGCCAGATCCTTGGTCGACGGGATACGGCTGTCGCTCGGCCACCCGCCCGACGTGATCTGCATCCGGCAAAACTCCTCAATCTGTATCGCTATCGGCTTGTTGTTGTCAAATTGCATAGGTCAAATACTCTGACGCGTGCGGAAACGGCGGATTATGACAATCATGAGAATAATGGTGACTATTATGCCGGAAAATATCAATGACCATTCAAAAACCGGTATGACATTGTTCATGATAAGATGCTGAAGTTGCGTAACGTCCAGCTCAGTTCCCTCCGGTGCCGTATATCCTTTATAGAATCCATAAAATACGGCCGCAAGTCCCATTAGAAAAGATGGAATAAAATTGCATCCTATTGTAGTTGCAATGGATTTGATTACAGCATGTCGTTTATAAAACAAAGCACCTGTCAGTGTAATCATTGATAGCATAATACAAGTCACTATGTTACCTATGACAAACAGAGGTGCCATCTTCGCAATGTCAGAGACACCCTCGGGATAAAGGCCTTGTCCACTTAGATAAGACCTCATTTTGAGCGAAGTAACACTCGAATCCACTCCAAGAATACAATCATATATGAGATGGCATAGTCCTAATGAAATCAATGGCAATACCACAACGCTATAGGTGATGACGACCACCAGTTTTTCCGAAGGCAATGCAGGCAGTGCAATGTTGAAATCCCGGCCTCGGGATCTTCCGAATATGGCGCTCCCGAGACATGCCAACCATATCGTCAACGAGACTATAAATGTGCCGGTAAAAGTGTTGAAAGTCTTATCGAGAAATCCTCCCGCAAATGCTATCAGAACGGCTGCGGCAATGTATGCCCAGAACTGTACACGCAGATTAGGCCACCAGTAACGTGCTACCATCCACGTGCGTTTCCAGCTGAAAGAGTCAATGTTTGTTGTCATAATTTTCGAATGGTATAGCGTCATTGATTATATCGAGAGTCTCTTTGCAGCGGGGGCTGTGTAATGCCGAATAAAGAAGCTGAAAATCTATCGGGCCGCCGGATAAACTCATTTCCTCAGCCACATGTGTCGGAAGAATGCTGCGCAGAGCGCCTCCGGTCCATTCCGAGAAAAGGGAACCTTGTATCTCCGAAAACCCCTGTACGAACGCGAGACGGGAGTCAATTCGCTCAGTATCGGTCTGAAGCAGCATTCGGCTTCCCGCCATAACAAGCAAACCGTCATAGAGATTCTGCATGTCGGCAATATTATGCGTCGACACTATGATAATGCGCTCATCGAATGCGGATTCGATCAGCATCTTCTGAAGCACCTGCTTGCTTTCGATATCCAGACCGTTGGCAGGCTCATCGAGAAGAAGCACTTCTGTGTTAAGACTGATCACATATGCCAGCATAGCCTTATGACATGTACCAAGCGACATATCACTCAGCCTCTGAGTAGGACTGATACCGAACTTATCCAGATAGCGGTTCAGCAGATTCATGTCGAAGTCGGGATAAAAGCAGGCATGATGTGAAGCCATCGTCGCAATGTCGCGCATGGGAGCCGTGGTGTCAGGTCCCAGATATACGGTGCGTAACATCTCAGTTGGTAGTTTCTGTTTTGTGCTTGTGCCATCTATCATGCACTCCCCCGATGTCGGCAACAACAAGCCGGCTATTATTTTAAGCAACGTGGTCTTGCCTGCACCATTTTCACCGAGCAACAGGTGCATGCCCGGACCAATGGTGGCATTGATGTCGCGTAACGCCGGTTCGAACTTTTTTCCATAGGAAAAATCAACGCTATTTATCTTAATCATAATGAGATTAGTTGTATCAGTGCAGTGGTGTACTCCTCTACACCGCTGCAAAGGTATGCCAAAAATGATTAATATGCAAAAAAATATTAATTTTGTAATAAAATTTCTGACCAGTCGTACAGAACGGTATGAAAAAGTATTCAAGAATTAAGAACATAACGGCCAAGATTGGCAGATTCGGTGCCTATATTCCATTATCTAATCTTGTAATGATATATGGAGGTCGATTTATGAGCGACAGGATGAAACGCCGGATAAGTGCGACGAGAAACCGGAAGATTCAGAATTATCTCAAGGCATCGGTAGAGGCAGCCATGTTTGACGCGACACCGATTCCGCAGCCTCGCGTATTGAAACCTGAATCGATCTGGATATGCTGGTTTCAGGGCGAATCGCAGATGCCTGATATTGTCAGGATGTGTCTGGAAAGCGTACGTAAATACAGCAACGGACATGAGGTTATAGTGATTACATCCGACAATTTCCGGGATTATGTCACGCTGCCCGATGCGATAGTAAGGTCGTACGAAGCAGGAGATATAAAGCCGGCACATTTCTCGGACATAATCCGGGTGAATCTGTTAGTGCAACAAGGAGGATTGTGGCTTGATTCGACCATGTACTTGACAGCTCCGATAGATAATAGCATCTTTGAGCGGCAATTTTATTCCATACACACTAAGGAGGAAGGCTATTACGTGTCTCGGTGCCGCTGGGCTGTGTTTGCCATGGGATGCGATCGATACAACAGGTTGTTCTTACTCCTTTCAAAAGCGTTCAGTCAGTATCTTGAAAGTTCCGGCATATTCGTGGATTACTTCATGTTCGACCAGCTGATTGATATGCTGGTGCAAGAGGATCCGGAGGTTGCCTATATGATAGAATCCGTGCCGATGAACAATCCGGAAGTGCATTCTCTGAATCCGATGCTTGAGCAGGATTATGATGAGGAAGCCTATCGGAAGATTTGTGTCTCGACGTCCATGTTCAAGCTGAGTTACCGTAATCATGACGAAGAGCGGCTAAAACGACCGGAGAGCACCTACAGCCATTGCCGGCAATTATGAACAAACGCATCCTTAAGCTGGCGCTGCCGTCGATAGCCGCCAATGTCACTACTCCACTTCTCGGGATGGTCGATACGGCCATCACAGGCCATATGGGCGGAGCTGTCTATATAGCGGCTATAGCTGTGGGCGGAGTGATGTTCAATATGCTCTATTGGCTGTTCGGTTTTTTGCGTGCGGGAACATCCGGGCTTTGTGCCAGGGCATATGGCGCGGATGACAGAGAACAGATGGCCCTGGTTCTGTATCGTTCCTTGATGTTGGCATGCTGTGTGGGGTTTGCGATGATTGCCCTGCAATATCCTCTTGCGGAACTTCTGATCGCAATCGTATCGCCCGATCCGGCAACAGAGCCGTTGGCGCGTCAATATTTCACAATCGTCATTTGGGGAGCTCCGGCCACTTTAGCATCCTTTGCATTGTCAGGATGGTTTCTGGGTATGCATGATTCAAAGATAAATCTTTGGATATCGCTGATCATTAACATTACGAACATCATAATCAGTTTACTTTTAGTTTATGTATTGGGCTGGAAAGTGGGAGGAGTAGCTACCGGTACTCTTGCCGCTCAATGGATTGGCCTTATCTCCGGTGTCACATTTCTTGGCAAATTCCGGCTTCCTCATCAGTCACTGGCCATGGTGTGCCGTTGGGAGGAACTGAAAGCATTCTTCAAGGTGAACGGCTTCATCATGTTCAGGACCATCTTCATAATTCTAACTACCGTATGGTTCACGCGATGTGGTGCGAAGCAAGGGGCGGTGATATTGGCAGTCAACACAATGCTGATGCAGTTGTTTATGTTTTTCAGCTATGTGATGGATGGTTTCGCCTATGCCGGTGAGGCGTTGGTCGGAGAGTATTCCGGTGGGGGCAAAATCAATCAGGAGAAGCGATGTATCGCCGCACTGTTCAGATGGGGCTGGGGACTGGCTATATCATTCACATTAATGTATTTTGTTGGAGGCGAAGCATTTCTGTCGTTGCTGAGTTCTGACAAAGAAGTGATCGGAGCGTCGCGCGACTTCTGGTGGTGGGCCGTGACGGTGCCACTGGCTGGATTTGCGGGTTTCGTATGGGACGGCGTTTACATAGGCCGGACCATGGTCCGGGAGATGGCAATTACCATAATGATCGCCAGCGCGATCTATTTCGCGATTTATCTTATCTTGTTCCCTATAATGAGTAATCATGGACTATGGATAGCTTTTGTCTGCTATCTGTTGACACGAGGTATTTCACAATGGGTCCTTTTTCGCCGGAATAGAGGCTGAATAGACGCTTGAGTGGTTTGTTTATTCGTATGTTTATGACACAAATATGGAAATTATGTGTAAAAATGGAAACGAAATAAGCTGATATGATATAATATTGGAGGAAAATTAGTTTCTTTAAAAGAAATTTAATAACTTTGTGGCACAAAGCATAAATAGCAATTAATTACCCTTCCGGACATATCCGGAGCATAGTGCATACTTTATGAGCGACAGACTTTACATTTTTGACACTACTCTCAGAGATGGAGAGCAGGTGCCCGGTTGTCAGTTGAACACGGTTGAGAAAATCGAAGTGGCCCGGGCGTTGGAAGGCCTGGGAGTTGATGTGATTGAGGCTGGTTTCCCGGTGTCGAGTCCCGGTGATTTTAATTCTGTAGTAGAGATATCCAAGGCAGTGACCTGGCCGACGATATGCGCGCTGACCCGCGCGGTAGAGAATGATATCCGAGTAGCCGCCGATGCTCTGAAATATGCCAAACATCCACGTATACATACAGGAATCGGCACATCCGATCAGCATATTCAATATAAGTTTCACTCCAATCGAGAGGAAATAATCGAACGAGCGGTCGCCGCTGTGGCCTATGCGAAGAAGTTTGTAGAGGATGTGCAGTTTTACGCTGAGGATGCCGGACGCACGGATAATGAATATCTGGCGCGTGTGATCGAGGCTGTAATCAAGGCCGGTGCCACGGTAGTGAATATTCCGGACACGACAGGATATTGTCTGCCGAACGAATTCGGCGCAAAGATCCGCTATCTGAAGGAGAATGTCAAAGGCATTGACAATGTGGTGATAGCCACACACTGCCATAACGATCTCGGAATGGCTACGGCTAACACGATGGAAGGCGTACTTAACGGAGCCCGTCAGGCTGAGGTGACTATAAATGGAATTGGCGAACGGGCCGGCAATACGGCGTTGGAAGAGGTTGTTATGGCTTTCCGCTCGCACAAGGATCTTGGTATCGTAACAAATGTAAATCCAGTCAAGATTACCGGAATAAGCCGCATGGTATCGAGCCTTATGAACATGCCCGTACAGCCTAACAAGGCTATAGTGGGACGGAACGCATTCGCTCATTCTTCCGGAATCCATCAGGACGGCGTACTAAAGAACCGACAGAGTTACGAGATAATCGACCCGACAGAAGTGGGACTCGATGAAAATTCGATTGTGCTGACTGCCCGTAGCGGCCGTGCCGCACTGAAGCATCGTCTGCATGTGTTGGGCATTGAGCTCAGTTCCGAAGCGCTCGACAGGGCATACGAAGAATTCCTGAAGCTTGCCGACCGTAAGAAGGAGATTCATGATGACGACATACTGCTGCTTGTGGGACAGGAACATAAGGCAACGCATCGGATCAAGCTCGACTACCTGCAGGTTACGTCGGGAGTCGGATTGAAATCTGTGGCAAGCATAGGCCTCAATATTTCGAACGAAAAGTTCGAGGCCTGCGCCACCGGAAACGGTCCCGTTGACGCCGCCATCAACGCCATTAAGGTCATAATCAGGCGCAAGATGCTCCTCAAGGAGTTCCTGATTCAAGCCATCAACAAGGGAAGCAACGATGTGGGTAAAGTCCACATGACGGTGGAATATGACGGCAACTGCTACAACGGATTCTCGGCGAATACCGATATAGTTGCGGCCAGTGCCGAGGCATTTATCGACGCCATCAATAAATTCGTCAACTGACAAGAAACGATTATGGGAAAGACATTATTCGACAAGATTTGGGATAGTCATGTAGTACAGTATGTTGACGGAGGTCCCGAACAGCTTTATATAGACCGGCTTTACTGTCATGAGGTGACATCGCCACAGGCTTTCGAAGGAATGCGTGCGCGAGGATTGAAATGCCTCCGTCCCGACCGCATCTTCTGCATGCCCGATCATAACACTCCCACTCACGATCAGGACAAGCCAATCGAAGATCCCGTCAGCAAGACGCAGGTTGACACACTTGCCGCTAACGCCAAGGAATTCGGTCTGTCGCATTTCGGCATGATGAATCCGAAGAACGGCATCATCCATGTGGTAGGACCCGAACGGGGACTCTCACTGCCCGGAATGACCATTGTGTGCGGCGATTCGCACACATCCACGCATGGAGCAATGGGTGCAGTGGCATTCGGTATAGGTACTTCGGAGGTCGAGATGGTAATGGCATCGCAGTGCATCCTGCAGCAAAAACCAAAATCCATGCGCATCAATGTTGAAGGCACGCTGCAGCCCGGTGTCACTGCCAAGGATATTGCATTATATCTTATGTATAAACTCTCCACATCGGGAGCCACAGGATATTTCATAGAATATGCCGGCAGCGCTATACGCGACCTTTCAATGGAAGGACGTCTCACCGTTTGCAACCTCTCGATCGAAATGGGTGCCCGCGGCGGTTTTATCGCCCCTGACGAGAAGACCTTCGAGTATGTCAAGGGCCGTGAATATGCCCCTACAGGCGATGACTGGGACAAGGCTTTGGAATATTGGCGCACCTTGCGTACGGATGACGATGCCGTATTTGACAAGGAACTTACCTTCGACGCCGCTGACATCCAGCCGATGATAACCTACGGCACAAACCCGGGAATGGGTATGGCTGTGACCGATTCCATTCCTGAGATTGCCGAAATAGACGAGGCCGGCAAAGCGTCCTATCTGAAATCATTGGACTATATGGGATTCAAACCGGGCCAGCAGGTTCTGGGTACACCGGTCGACTATGTATTCCTTGGAGCATGCACCAATGGCCGCATTGAAGACTTCAGGGCGTTCGCTTCGATAGTCAGAGGCCGTCATAAAGCCGAAAACGTAACTGCTTGGCTTGTCCCGGGTTCATGGATGGTAAGTGACCAGATTAAGGACGAGGGTCTGGACATAGTATTGAAAGACGCCGGATTCGAAATCCGCCAGCCCGGATGTTCGGCCTGTCTTGCCATGAACGATGACAAGATTCCGGCAAAGAAACTTTCGGTATCGACATCCAACCGTAATTTCGAAGGTCGTCAAGGACCGGGCGCGCGTACCGTCCTGGCAAGTCCGCTGACAGCCGCTGCAGCAGCTGTGACCGGAGTAATAACCGATCCGAGAACCTTACTTCACTGATGCAAAGATGAAACAGAAATTCAATGTAATTCAGAGCACTTGTGTTCCTCTCCCTTTGGAGAATGTGGACACCGACCAGATAATACCGGCGCGTTTTCTCAAGGCTACGAGCCGTGAAGAGAAATTTTTCGGTGAAAATCTTTTCCGCGACTGGCGCTATAATCCCGATGGATCGTTGAACAAAGACTTTGTCCTCAACAATCCTCTCTATAAAGGCGAGATTCTGGTTGCAGGTAAGAATTTCGGCAGCGGATCAAGTCGCGAGCATGCTGCTTGGGCAATCGCCGGATATGGGTTCCGTGTGGTGATCAGCAGCTTCTTTGCCGATATTCACAAGAACAACGAGCTTAACAACTTCGTTTTGCCGGTAGTTGTCAGCGAGCAGTTTCTTGCCAACCTGTTCGCCAGCATAGCCGCAGATCCGGCGACGGAGGTGCGCGTAGACTTGCCCGCGCAACAGGTTACCAATATGGCAACCGGCGAGACGGAGCATTTCGATATCAGCGCCTACAAGAAGTATTGTCTTGAAAATGCACTTGACGACATCGACTTCCTGATGGAGAATGTCGGCAAGATCGAGGAATACGAAAATCGGAATAAATGAGCAGTCTCTACCGCAGCATAGAGATCATGGACACCACGCTTCGCGATGGTGAACAAACGAGCGGCGTCAGTTTCTTGCCACACGAGAAGCTTTTGATAGCCAAGGCATTGCTCCGTGAACTCAACGTTGACAGGATAGAAGTAGCCTCGGCACGCGTATCGGACGGCGAGAAACTCGCAGTGACCAAGATATGCTCCTGGGCCAATAAAGCCGGTTACCTTGACCGTGTCGAGGTTCTCGGATTTGTCGACAAAGGCGTTTCGCTCAAATGGATTGCCGACTGCGGATGCACCATGGTCAATCTGCTGTGCAAGGGGTCGGAAAATCACTGTGTGAATCAGCTGAAGAAGAGTCCCGAACAACATTGTCAGGATATCCGCGACGAGGTGGCTTTGGCTGAAAGCATGGGTATCGGAGTCAATCTCTATCTTGAGGACTGGAGCAATGGCATACAGAATTCACCTGATTACGTCAGGGGGATGATCGATGCTCTGAAGGACTGCAACATACGCCGGTTTATGCTGCCCGACACGCTTGGCGTTCTCAATCCGCTGAACATGCTGATGTATATGCGCAAAATGGTGAAGTTATACCCTGACATCCATTTTGATTTCCATGCGCATAACGATTACGATCTGGCGATTTCGAATGTTCTTGCAGCGGTATTGGGCGGATGTCGGGGCATACACACATCGGTGAACGGACTCGGCGAGCGAGCCGGCAATGCACCGTTGGCCAGTGTACAGGTGATTCTGAAGGATCAGTTTGACGCAAGAACAAATATTGTGGAGGGTCAACTGAACGAGGTAAGCCGTCTTGTGGCCACATACTCCGGCATTGCCATTCCACCGAACAGTCCTGTGACGGGCGAAAATGTGTTCACGCAGGTTGCGGGCGTGCATGCCGATGGCGATAACAAGGCGCGTCTCTATTGCAATGCCCTGCTCCCGGAGCGTTTCAGCCGACGTCGCGAATATGCTCTCGGCAAAAACAGCGGCCGAGCCAACATCCTGCGTAACCTGGATGAACTCGGCATGGAACTGTCGCCCGAGCAGACCGAACTCGTGACCAGACGCATTATCGAGCTCGGTGACAAGAAGGAAGTCGTGACACAGGAGGACCTTCCCTTCATTGTATCGGATGTGCTGAATAATGCACAGACCGATGAGAAGGTTAAGCTTGTGAGCTACATGGTGGCCACGACCTACGAAATAAAGCCTATGGCGGGTGTCAAGCTTGAGATAAACGGAAACGTTTACGAGGCGAGCGCCCATGGCTACGGACAGTTCGATGCTTTTATGCGGGCGGTGAGCAGCATATATACCAAAGAATTGGGTCGCCAGTTCCCTCAGCTTGTGAACTATGCAGTGTCCATTCCTCCCGGCGGACACACGGACGCGCTGGTGCAGACGGTGATATCCTGGAGTTGGAACGGCCGCGATTACCGTACCCGCGGCCTTGATGCTGACCAGACAGAGGCTGCGGTCAAGGCCACCTTAAAAATGTTGAATATAATAGAAAACGAGCGGGATTGATCATGCCCGTCAAAAATTATCGATATGAATCTTAAGATAGCAGTATTGCCCGGAGACGGAATCGGACCGGAGATATCCGAGCAGGGCGTGAACGTGATGAAAGCCGTATGCGAAAAGTTCGGTCATACGGCCACCTATGAATATGCATTGTGCGGAGCTGCTGCAATCGATGCAGTGGGCGACCCCTTCCCCGAGGAGACATTCAAGATATGCATGGACGCCGATGCTGTCCTTTTCTCGGCCGTTGGCGATCCCCGCTTCGATAACGATCCCACTGCCAAGGTGCGTCCCGAGCAGGGTCTGCTGGCCATGCGCATGAAATTGGGTCTCTACGCCAACATCCGCCCGATCGAGACGTTCGATTGTCTGATTCACAAATCGCCGCTCAAAGATGAGATAGTGCGTGGAGCCGATTTCGTTTGCATCCGCGAACTGACCGGCGGAATGTATTTCGGTGAGAAATACCAGGACAATGACAAGGCCTACGACACGAATGCCTATACCCGTCATGAGGTTGAACGCATTCTCGAAGTCGGATACGAATTCGCTGCGCGCCGTAACAAGCACCTGACGGTGGTAGACAAGGCCAATGTGTTGGCATCCAGCCGTCTGTGGCGGCAGGTGGCCAAGGAACAGGAAGTAAAGCACCCTGACATCAAGACTGACTATATGTTCGTCGACAATGCGTCGATGCGTATGATTCTCGAGCCTACGTTCTTCGACGTAATGGTCACCGAAAATACCTTCGGAGATATCCTTACCGACGAGGGCAGCTGTATCACCGGTTCGATGGGACTTCTCCCCTCGGCATCGACCGGAGAGCACACTCCTGTATTCGAACCCGTGCATGGCTCATGGCCTCAGGCAAAAGGCCTCAACATCGCCAACCCTTTGGCACAAATACTGTCAGTTGCCATGCTGTTCGAATATTTCAATCTTATGGAGGAAGGCAAACTGATACGTCAGGCAGTCAGCGCATCTCTTGACGCAGATGTGCGCACTCCGGAGATCCAGGTAGAGGGCGGCGCAAAATATGGCACAAAAGAGGTCGGCGCCTGGATTGTGGATTATATCCGCAAAGCCTGACCTGCCGAGATTACAATATAATACAAATCGAGTGGCTCTGAAATGATCAGGACCACTCGATTTTGGTTACATTCGGTTATTGTCGAATCATATGATGCATCATGATTCCGGCAAAGGGGCGCAGGCCGATTTCACGGAAGCCCAAATACTCATACAGGCGATAAGCGTTATCGTTGCCGGGAGCGCAGAGTAACCCGAATGGCTTTCCGGTATCAGCATGGAGAAGGCATGCAGCATCTATAAGACGCTTAGCCAGCTTGCGGCCTCTGTATTCAGGGAATATGGCCAATGAATCCAGATAAATTTCGTCGTCCGACGTTTCAAGATCCATTTCTTCTTCAATGAAATTGCTCCCGGTCAACTCGTTGGCCACCTCGACAAAGGCGCGGCGCAGTTGGTGCAGTTTGGCGCCATCGTAGCTGACTATTGCCCCGGCGACATTCCCGTCGGTATCTTCAGCCACCAACGTATTGAGATAGCTGTACTGAGAGTCCGAGCGTCCGGCCAAGGTGGTAAATACCTTGTCGATCAACGGAAGACGGTCTTCGGTGCCGGCCAGAGCCATACAACCCTCTTCGTGCAAAGCCATACGAATGACGCGACTTATTGCCGGAGCATCCTCAGGTCTCCCCTTTCGAATCTTGAATTCCTCTGAATTATTCATGTTTGAATAAACTTAAGGAATTTAGAGCAGTTCCACCGAGCGACGCAGGAAAGCAGCCATGGCCTCCCCTTTCAGCATATTGCCTTTGAGCAAGGCGAGGTCTATGATCTGTTTCACTACTGGAACAGTGGAGGCGTAATTTTTGATTATTTCCTCCTCCTTGGCACGCAGATCGCCCACTTCCTTTTCCAAAGCCTCGATCTTGACATCCAGCTCTTTACGCGCAGTGTCATCCTTACCGGTTTTCTCACCACGGAGAGTCGAGATCTCGTTGTTTTTTTCACCGATTTGCATATTCAGCGGAGTAATCTCGCTGCCGATTGCGTTCTCGGCGTTAGCAAGGACCTTGCGTACGGCAGGTTGTTCGGTATTGATCACGAGCGAGTACATGTCGGGCATATTTCCGTAGAAATTCATGCCCGGCTGCATGGCGGCCATTTCCTTCATACGGCGCATCATTTCGTTCTGCGTCACTGTGGCCGGCGCATCCTTATCGCTCAGTGCGGTGTATTCAACAATGAAATTGGTGTTTTCCACTTCGGGCAACTGAGTGCGGAACATTCCGGTCAGGATATCTGCCTGAATACCGGTCAGGTCGGTTGAATTATCGTCGGCCTTGCGTATCAGCCTGTCGGGCGTATCTGCGTCCACGCGGATGAAATGCACCTTCTCGAGTTTGGCCTCGAGCATCTGTATGATATGCTGGTCAAGCTGGCCGTCCATCAGCAGCACGCTGTAGCCTTTTTCTTCAGAGCCCTGGATATAGGAATACTGAGCTGTCTTGTCGGTAGCATAGAGATAGATCACCGTCTTCTCACGGTCGGTCTGATCGGACTCCACAAGTTTGTGGTATTCGTCAAGTGTGTAGTAATTGTCGTTTACGTCCTTGAGCAGAAAGAACTTACGGGCTGCCTCGTAGAATTTCTCGTCGGTGAGCATGCCGTATTTGATAAACACCTCGATGTCGTTCCATTTCTTCTCGAATTCAGTACGGTCGTCCTTGAACATCTTGTCGAGTTTCTCGGCCACTTTCTTCGAGATGTAACCAGAGATTTTCTTCACCTGGGAGTCGGCCTGCAGATAGCTTCGGCTTACGTTCAGCGGTATGTCGGGTGAGTCGATGACACCCTGCATCAGCATCATGAATTCAGGTACGACGCCTTCAACCTGGTCTGTGACGTAGACCTGGTTGCAGTACAACTGTATCCGGTTCTTCTGGATATCGATGTTGTTCTTTATCTTCGGGAAGTAAAGGATACCGGTCAGATTGAAAGGATAGTCCACATTGAGATGAATCCAGAACATGGGATCCTCCTCGCCGGGACGCAACTCGTGGTAGAATTTCAGGTAATCCTCATCGGTGAGATCCGAGGGCTTGCGGGTCCATAAAGGCTCGGTGCTGTTGACTACAAGGTCCTTGTCGGTATCAACATAGGCACCGTCCTTCCATTCTTTGACTTTGCCGCTGATTACGGGCACAGGCAGGAATCGGCAGTATTTCTTCAACAATGTGTCGATGCGCTGCTGCTCCAGGAATTCCTTGCTGTCATCGTCTATGTAGAGGATAATATCCGTACCACGCTCGGACTTGTCAGTTTCAGTCAGAGTATATTCCGGGCTTCCGTCGCAAGTCCATTCCACGGCTTTAGCGCCCTCTTTGTAACTCAGCGAACGAATCACGACCTTGCTCGACACCATGAATGCCGAGTAGAAACCGAGACCGAAGTGTCCGATGATAGAATTGGCAGAATCCTTATATTTCTCCAGGAATTCCTCAGCTCCGGAGAATGCGATCTGGTTGATGTATCTGTCGATGTCATCAGCGTCCATACCGATACCGCGGTCGCTCACGGTCAATGTACCGGCAGCTTTGTCAACTTTGACACGAACGTCCATCGTGCCGAGTTCACCCTTAAACTCCCCGAACGACGCCAGTGTTTTCAGTTTCTGCGTAGCATCGATGGCGTTCGATACCAGCTCGCGAAGAAATATCTCATGGTCACTGTAAAGAAACTTCTTGATTACCGGAAATATATTTTCCGTGGTAACTCCAATTTTTCCTGTTGGCATATCTATTAAGTTTGCGTTTTCAAATATAGTTGCAAATATCGTGCCATAACTAACGCATCAGCACGTTCTTTTGCCAAAGATAAAACACTCGGTAGATTAAACTGGTTGTCAACAAATATTAAAAAGCGCAACCCATGGGGCTACGCTTTTAAAGCATCGTTCACTGCCGTGCAGATGCGGGATTACTCCGCGCTCTTTTCTTCGGCTTTCTCTTCGCTCTCAGGCTGCTCGGTGAAGCGGGTGTAACCGGCACCTAACAGCATATTGTACCACTGGAACAGTTTCTTAATGTCGCGGTCGCGGACCCGCTCGCGGTCATAGTCCTGCACCATGCCGGCAAATGCTTCATGGAGCGCTTTTCCGTCCATCGATGCATAATCGACGGGCTTACCGTCCTGCGTCTTGTAGACAATGTCCAGAATCTCGCCGAGGGGAGTATCGCCATGTTCGGTGTACATAGAGATATCACCAAGCGAAATGACCTTGTCGCGGGCATGTACGGGGAAACGGTGCTTGTCCTCGATATTTTCCACTATCAGAGTACCGCGGCCCTGACTCAGCATCTTGTAGAGGCCCGGCTTGCCGGTTATCGAAATAATTTCCTTAAGCATTTCTATTATATCTATTTGTTCAATTTAATATCAATATCTTCAAATTATCAATATGTCGCACTGCGTGTATCTGAATTCTTCGAATGCGTCAACCCTTTACACAATTCATTAATTGTCAGCAAGAGCGAATCAGAAGCCGAGGCTCCATCGTTTGGAATTTCTATCACCGTTCTGCCCGACTTCTCCAAAAGCAGCTGCTCCTTGAGCTGAGACGCCATGCAGGCTTCTGCCCTATCCAGGCTCATGCCTGAGCGCTTCATGATTCTTTCGCGACGAACCTGAGGTGATGCAACCACATGCCATATGCTGTCGCACATCTCAGCCACCCCGGACTCGAACAGTATGGCCGACTCGACAAAGCAAATTGTGTCGGAACGTTCCTGCTTCCAACTTTTTATGTCATAGCGAACCATCCCGTGCACAATCTCGTTGAGCCATAGGCGCTCTGCATCATCGGCAAATACTATGGCCGATACCGCCTTGCGGTCGAGTGATCCGTCAGCAAGAAAAATATTTTCACCCCATCGGCCAGTCAATTCGCGTCGCACTTCATCAGACTCTGACATAAGGATGCGGGCTTCATAATCGCAGTCATATACCTCGTAGCCCCGGAGCCGTAATATGCGTGACACCACGCTCTTGCCGCTCCCAATTCCTCCGCAAATGCCTATAAGCTCCATCTTGCAATTTCTAATGACGGACCAAAGTGTATTCCACACTGTCGGCATGCAGTTCGGGACTCACAACATAGGCTGGGTAATCTCCTATGGTTACAGGGATGCGATTGCCGTTGGTCGCCCGGGTGTCATCGTAACGGACTATGGCCTCGACCGGAACATTCGGTTCGTCAAACATACTCATCGGAATATAGTAGGACACCGGTACCTTGGCCGGGAACAGCAACAGGCTCTGACCATCCGGAACTCCTTCGGCCACGACGGTGGCATAACCCTCCTTATGTACCAACGGATCGACATTAAGCTGAACACGCACCACAGGTGGAACGATCTTAACTCCCGCTATCGGCCTGATCTTCACGTCGAAGACAGAAGTCTGCGACAAGTCGTGCTTGACAAGTCTTGTGGTGTAGACGCGGTTCACCGTATCGATCTCATTTCCGTAGGAATAGATCTTGACCGACTTGGTGAGGGCTACAGGAGGCCCTGCTATGATATTGCCCGATGAAGCGGATACGTCCACACTGACAATGACAGGCACACGTTTGCCGGGAGATGTAGTGTAAGGCAATCTCAACGAGTCGATCGACAATGATGACACCTGGGCGCCGCTGCCGAACTCGCGCTTAAAAGCCGCATTCATGTCCGAGCGGGTCATCCTGAACAGACCGTCCTTGGCATAATCTTCGAAATTGATGTTCAGCGTGGGATGTTTCGCAACACCGCTCCGAAGAATGTTTGTACCTTTGTCGCGCAGCGTGACATGCATGTCGACGGGGGGATCAGTGATGAAAGTCACCGAATCGGGGACATTGTTGAACTTCAGACGCACGCTGAAAGTCTGCGTCACACTGTCGTTGAGCGAAATAATTAGCCAGAACAGGATGGATATGGCCACAAATACAAGAAAAGAAAGCACATTGTGGAAACGTGACGAAGATTTCATCTTCTGCCACCTTTTCTTCAATGTGCCTTTTCTTATGGCCATATACCTGTGTCTGAGGCCTTTGTGTCGGCTTATTTCTTATCCTCGGATTCGGCTACTACTTCGGCTTTTTCCTTCTTGCTGCTTTTTTCAGCTTTGGGCGCAGCCTTCTCTTCAACAGCAGGATAAACAGAAGCTTTATCAATCTTCAGGCTTACGCCGGGAGCAACCTCGATAAGGACTGTAGCATCCTTGATGTCACGGATCTTGCCGTGGATACCGCCGGCGGTCACCACACGGTCGCCGTTTTTCATTGCCTCGCGCTGACGCTTGATTTCCTTCTGCTTCTTGTTCTGAGGACGGATCATTACAAAGTAGAAGATGGCAATCATGGCGACAATCATCAACAGGCCGCTCATTCCGCTGCCCTGAGCCTGAGCCTGGGTCAAAATAGTATTCAACATATTTGAATAGTTTTTATTTCAGTTTATTTAATATTAACGTTTTAACAATTGTCCGCTATCCTGCAGCCGTGATATTATGCGCGACAGTACACCGTGAACGAACGTGCCGCTCTTGGCCGAGCTATAGGATTTGGCAATCTCGATGTATTCGTTGATGCTTACATTGAGCGGTATCTTGGGGAAATTGAGAATCTCGGCCAACGCGGTTTCGAGAATCACAACATCCATGAAGGCGAGACGTTCGGCATCCCATTCGCTGTCAGCCACGGCATTGCTGATCCATTCGGCATACTGCACTCGGTCGTGGTAGACATGCGTCATCAGCTGCGAACCGAACTTGGCATCCTCCTCATCTTTGTATTTATCCAGGATGGGATGTATGTTACTCTCTTCTATACGGCGCAGGGTCTTGAGAACAAATGTACCCATGATGTCGATATCGTCATTCCAGAATACGGAACTTTCTTCCAGCGACTCAAGGAAATTAGGATCGTTGAATATTATCTTGCGATAAGCCTCACGCCAGAACTCGACGTCTTTCTTCAGATCGGTCTCAGGCATCTCCATGTAATTCCGGTAAAGGTCGGAATCAATGACGCTTTTCAGCAGATGGTCCATCAGCAATGGATCCTCATGGATCCAATCGATCTTGTTCTCGTCTATGTAATTGCGGAAAGCCTCAGTATCGGCGAGTATCTTGACAGCCTTGTTGTCTACAAACCGCATGTTGGGGTTCAGGTCCTGCTCTGTTCGCAGATGCTTGTGGCGGGCGTTGTCGAGTCGGCGTTCCTGCATATATGTCAGTTCAACGGGAAGTGCCAGAAGCCGGAAATAGAGCTCGCGGGCCTTTGCCAGACTGTTTTCAAGAGTCTTGATGCCTTCGCTCAGCGAATCCTGTGAAGCCAGGAAATTGGTCAGAGTGCCCTGCATCATTTCCTGCATACGCTCCAGACCCTTGAGCGTGTATCCCTCGACGCTCATCGCATAACGGTTTACGCTGCTGTCACGCATTATAATCTGATTGAACAGCTCGTTCCACAGGGTCTCCTCCGCGCCTTCGACATTTTTGTCATTGTCACGCAGATACATCTTGTAGAGTCCAGACTCCTTGACAGTCTCGGCCAGACGACCGGCTATGTCAAGAAACATACCCTCGGACTTGAGCCGGCGAACAGCATTCCCGACATGTTCGTCCACACGAATGCGTTCCATAAACCGGGTCTTCATGAGGGGATGCTCGCCACGGCGTCGTTCAATCCTCTCAGATATCATGACCATCAGAGCCAGCATGTCAAGATATAGTCCGTAGGCGTATCGCTTCTCTTTCGTGGGATTGGCAGGGGGCTCCTCAAGAGTGAATTTCTTCTCGACGAGCAGGTACGAATACAGTATCTGAATTACTTTGATACGTATAAGAACTCTGTTTATCATCTTTTCGTCACGTTTATAAAGCAAAATTACACTATTTCCCTCAATCTGCCAAATTTGCATCCTTGGCCAATGCTTCACGGCGCTGTCTGACAGCTTCATACATCATGACGCCGGCTGCCACTGAGACGTTGAGCGAGCCGATATTGCCGAGAATCGGGATTGCCGCGAGATCATCGCAAATCCTGAGTACTTCGTCGCTAATGCCATGCTCTTCGTTGCCCATCACTATCGCAACCGGATCAGTATAATCAATTTCAGTATAATTGCGGGCTCCCTTCTCGGTGGCGCCGACGATACGGATACCGCTCTCCTTAAGCATGCGTACGGCGGTAAGCATATCTCGTTCCCGGCACACGGGTACGTAGAGCAGTCCTCCGGCCGAGGTCTTCATCGCATCAGGCGTCACAGATGCCGAGTTACGCTCAGGTATAACGATGCCGTCAAAACCGGCGCAGTCGGCCGTCCGGCCGATGGCTCCGAAATTGCGGGTATCGGTCACGCCGTCAAGGCATATCAGCAGCGGAGTACGCCCCTCCTCGTATAGCCCCGGAATCAGATTCTCGAGTTTATGATAACGCACAGGCGACATCAGCGCAATCACGCCCTGATGATTCTTCATAGTGATGCGGTTCAGTTTTTCGACCGGGACACGCTGTATCAGTACGCCGTATTCGCGGGCTTTGGTCAGGAGATCGCGCGATTGTTCACCACTCAGATCCTTACGCACCAGTATCTTGTCAATGCTTTTGCCGCTTTCTATCGCTTCGGCCACGGCCCGGAGGCCGAATATATAGTCGTTCTTATCCATTATCTATGTGTCAGTTATCACCGCCGAGCAATGCTCTGGCATTTGACAGGGCAGCCTCCGAAACATGGCTTCCCGAAATCATTGCAGCGATCTCGGCCACCCGTTGCAAATCGTCAAGTTTGCCGATATGCGTCACCGTGCGGTCAGATTCATCCTGCTTATATACTTTGAAATGATCATTGCCGCGCGCTGCGACCTGAGGCAGGTGCGTAATTGCCAGTACCTGCATTCTTTCCCCCATACGGTTCATCATCCTGCCCATTCTGTCGGCTATCTCGCCAGATACACCGGTATCGACTTCGTCGAAGATTACCGTGGGCATGTTGATGCGTTCGGCCACAACTGCCTTCAGACTCAGCATCAGACGCGACATCTCGCCACCGGAAGCAATCTCCGATATAGGCCTCAATTCGCCGTTCTTGTTGAACGATCCCATGAAGACCGCATGATCCTGACCGTCGGGATTAAGCTTGACATTATCAACGGCTATCTCGAATTTCAGGTTTGCCAGTCCGAGACCGCGTGCTTCCTGCAGAATTTTGTCGGCAAGAGCCTTGGCTCCCTGTCGGCGAGTTTCGGACAAGGCTTCGGCGCGACGCTTTAGTTCTGCACCGCATGCCCTGGCACGGCGCTCCAGTTCGGGTAATTCCTCTCCTCCGCCATTTATTTCATTCAGTTCACGACGCAAATCGGACTGCAGCCCGACAAGTTCATCGGCATCGCCGACATGGAACCGTTTGACCGTCTCGTAATAATTCTGCATGCGGTCCGATAGACGGGCCAGCGTGGCAGGATCCGTGCTGATCATTCCCGACATTTCCTCGAACGTCGATGTGATGTCGCGTAATTCAGTCTGGATTGCCTCCATGCGAGCAGGAATGTCGGCGTCGGCTCCGACATTGCCGAACAAGCTGAAATCAAGCTTGCCGACCATTCCTAAAGCTTCGCTCATGTCGCCCTGGATACCATGATCGGCGTCGCCCATCAGACCGAGTAACCTGCCGAGACGTTCGCGTATCTCATCGGCATCCGACAGAATCTCATAACGTTTCTCAATCTCGGCAAGTTCTCCTTTGCGCGGCTTCAGACGGTCGAGTTGCTCGAGTTGGAAACGCAGGAACTCCTCGTTTTCACGATTTTTCTCCATCCGTTGTCGGATATTCTTTATTTTACGCTTATAACCCACGAATTCCCGGAACGACTCGCGGTAAAGATTGAGTTCCGAACTGTTTCCGCTATAAGCATCGACTATTTTGAGCTGTTCATCGGGATTGCTGAGTTTCGAGTTCGCCATCTGCGAATGGATATCGACGAGTCGGCCGGCAATATCCGACAAAGTTGCCAGCGTGACCGTTGTGTCGTTGACAAAAGTGCGGGAACGCCCTTCGGCCGATACCTCGCGACGGATGGTGATCTCTCCTCCATCGCCGTTGTCGCTCTGAATCCAGTCGATGCCTTTGGATTCGAGCAAAGGACGCAGTTCCGAATCGACATCGTCAAACTGTGCCAGCACACGTGCTTTTCCGCCGGCAGCCACACGGGAGTCGGCCCGATTACCGAGTAGCAGTGAGAGCGCACCGAGCATGATCGACTTACCGGAACCGGTCTCGCCCGTCAGTACGGTGAAGCCGTTCCCGAATTCGAGTTCGGCTTCCTCAATCAGCGCGTAATTACTTATCTGCAGTCTTCGTAGCATCCTGAATAATGTTTTGTCCCGAAGGGTCTGTATTGTTCTACTTAGCTTGTCAGCGGGTCTCCTCGGGATTCTTAATCTTGTTAAGACGTTGCGATTCGGTGGGATATATCGGCTGAAGCAGGTCGTAGACGGCGGTCCGTTCCGACTCGGGAGCCTTGGAGTATACATTGACCAGCTCGTCGAGCTTTGAGTCGCGGAATATGGAGAGGGCCACAGACATGGGAGCCGCGTCATACACTTTTTTGAGTTCGCCGAGCGATTCAGTGATAGCCGCCCTCCCCTTGTCGGGACTGGTCACCATCTCGTCAAGACCCTTTCGATGATATTTATACAGCATATCGCGTATGCCTGAAGTGTTTGTATCGGTATATGTGCTCAGCACAGCTGCGCGGTTGCGGTTGTCCTCGAATGTGCGCCATCCGATTTCACCGCTCGACTGTTGATACTGCACAATACTCTGAGCCTTGTCATAGAACCTCTGTCCACCTTTGAGCGAAAAAGTGTCGAAATCGATGGCCAGTATCAGGTAGGCATAGTAATCCAGAATTGCCGTGAGATTGTTCTCAGGCTGCTGGGCATTATATATCAGAGGATCACCGTCACGATAGCTGAACTCGACCTTGTTGTCCTTGAAATTGAAGAGAGTCGTGGTATAGGTCGAATTATATACCGGGCGAATCAGCTGCACCTGTAAGTCACCCTTGATCCGGTCGTCATTGTACTCGCTTACAGTCAGGAAGATTCGGCATTCAATTTTTTCGGTCGGTGAAAAAGTGTAGTCGCTGAACTTGGTCTCGTTCATGTAGGAGTTGATCGACTCCTGGAGATTGTCGAATACCGATTTGTTTGTGCCTTCGATTTTCTGCGAATTGACTTCGGCCGTACATCGCAGTTCCTGCGCATGCGCGGAGCATGAAAAGATCACGGCGGCAATAAGCGCTAAAGCATATGATAATATTCTGTTTCCGTTCATAAGGAAGATTATTGGAGAGCAAGCGGCGTCTTGTCGGTCAAATTCGCGTCACTGCAACGACGATCTTCCTGAATCAGTTAAGATCGTGCGTGATGGAAGCCTCGATGGCATCGGCGATATCCGCAGCGACTTGCCGCTTATCTTTTAACGGGAAAGTTAGCTCTTCAGTATCCCTGACAATCGTAATCCGGTTTGTATCGGTTCGAAAACCGGCACCTTTGTCCTGTAATGTGTTCAGCACGACGAAATCGAGGTTTTTCGCAGCGAGTTTCTTTTTAGCGCTTGCCAGACCGTTGTCGGTCTCCAGAGCGAATCCGACTGTTATCTGGCCCTCCCTCTTTATCTTGCCGCATTCGGCGGCGATATCGGGATTGCGCACCAGCTCGATTACAGCCTCTTCCATTTTTTCGCGTTTGATCTTTGCCTCAACGTAATTCTTGGGACGATAATCGGCGACGGCTGCGGCAAATATGGCTATGTCGCATGAAGGGAAAACATTGCGGACGGCATCGTACATCTCGTTGGCGCTCTCGACATCCACACGACGGATAGCCGCATTATGACACTGCAGGGATACGGGGCCTGTGATAAGAGTCACGTCAGCACCGCGCGACGCAAGCTCCTCAGCCAGCGAAAATCCCATTTTCCCGCTGGAATAATTACCGATGAACCTTACGGGATCAAGTTTTTCATAGGTAGGACCGGCTGTAATCAGCACTTTGCGGCCTGACAGACAGCCGCCACAGTCGAAATAGTCCCGGATATGCTCGAATATATCTTCGGGTTCAGCCATACGGCCTTTTCCTTCAAGGCCGCTTGCGAGTTGACCGGAAGTTGCCTCGACAATACCGACGCCGTCGCCTGCAAGTATGGCAAGATTGCGCTGTGTAGTGGGATGCCGGTACATGTCAAGATCCATTGCCGGAGCGATGATCACATGCTCTTTGGCCGACAGATAAGTGGTGACAAGCATATTGTCGGCCACACCGTGTGCCATTTTTGCTATCGTTGAAGCTGTGGCGGGAGCTATGACCATCAAATCTGCCCATAGGCCAAGATCCACATGGCTGTGCCATTCGCCGGTGTTGGCTGTGAAGAACTCGCTGACCACAGGCTTACGGCTCAGCGACGACAATGTGACCGGTGTGATGAATTCTTTGGCGGCGGGAGTCATTACTACTTGTACTTCCGCCCCGGCTTTAGTGAGCAACCGCAGCAGGCTTACCGTCTTGTACGCCGCGATGCCGCCACATATTCCCAGCACTATGTGCTTGCCTTGGAGCATTCTGTCACTTTTTTTGCGACTCCATGAAGAGTCTGGTCATCACATCCTTTGTATTCTTGGAAAAATCGCCACTCATGATCCAGTCGTAGTAAGAACGGCCGTCTCCGGCACTGAACACTTTCTTTACAAGTTTCCCCTTATATTTGCCAAAGTTAAAGACAGGCTGATTCTTGTCGTTGAGGACGACACGGGCAGCAAGATCGACGGCACGGTTCGAATTCGAGAAATCTGCAAGTGCCTGTACGTCGTTGACCAGAGTGTCGTATCGGTCGAGCTGGCTCTTGAGAACCTCGAGCGTGGCACGTGTGTCGGCCAAAGCAGAATGGGCTCCTTCAAGCTCCTTGCCGCAATAAAATCTGTAGGCCGCCACCAGTGTGCGCTGTTCCATCTTGTGGAAAATGTTCTGCACGTCCACAAACCTGCGCCCTTCGATCGTGAAAGGCATTCCAGCACGGTTGAATTCCTCAATCAGGAGGGGAACGTCGAATTTATTGCTGTTGAACCCGGCGATGTCGCAATCGGCGAAAATATCAGACAATGATTTGGCCACTTGTTTGAATGTAGGAGCATCCTTGACATCCTCGTCGGTGATATGGTGCACAGCTGTGCTCTCCGCGGGGATAGGCATCTCCGGATTCAGTCGCCGAGATTTGGACTCTTCGGTTCCATCCGGATATACCTTTATGTAGCTGAACTCCACAATCCGGTCGTGTGTAACGTTGGTTCCGGTGGTCTCGAGATCGAAAAATATCAGCGGTCTCTCAAGCTTTAATTCCATATTTGTCAATATTTACGATGCGGCATCAGGATCAGAGCACCTGCATCGGCATCTGTATAATCAGAATGTCCTCGCCTTCCTCCTTTTCAAACGGAGAATACACGCCGGGGCGCGCTGGATCGGAGAGTGTCAGGACGGCCGTGTCGCCCTTGAGATTGTTGAGAATCTCGATCATGAAGGTGCCGTTGAATCCTATTGTCATCTCGTTGCCTTCGTATTCGCACATCACACGTTCCTCGGCCGACATTCCGTAATCAAGGTCCTGAGCCTTAAGAAGCACCTCATTGGGCTGGAAATTCAGCACCACCAGATTGGATGCTTTGGAGGCAAACAACGTAACTCGGCGCAGAGCCGTAAGCAGCGAGTTGCGGTCCACAGTCATCATGAACGGACTTTCGCTCGGGATGACTCGCGTATAGTTGGGATAATTTCCGTTGATGAACATGGCGGTCAGCACATAATCGCTGAAGCGGAAAATGCATCCCTTGCTGTCAAACGATATTTTGACCTCAGCCATATCCTTGGAGATCAGTGATTTCAGGATATTGGCAGGTTTGGGCGCGAGCACGAACGAAGCCTCGATGCCAGGAGCCTTCTCGCTGTTGATGTATCTCACCAGCTTGTGGGTATCGGAACTTACGAAGGTCACGTCGTCAGGATGGATGTCCCAGAAGATACCCATCATGATGGGGCGCACCGTATCGGTGCTTGCCGCATAGAGGGTGTTTTCGATTCCCTTCAGCACCATATCGGCCGGAAGGGTCATTTCGCGGATGTCACCTTCAAGAGCGCGCGGCATGGGATAATCCTCGCCTGCGATACCCATGAAATTGAAATGACCGTTCAAAAACTGCAGGTCGATCTCCTTGGTCTGGTCATTGATGCTGATGCACAACGGCTGATTGGAAATTTCTTTCGTGATCTCGAGCAGACGGCGTGCCGGGACTGCGATCACACCATCTCCCTCGCTTTGCGATATAGCTATGCTTACGGTCAGGACATTCTCCTGATCCGATCCGGTGATACTAAGTACGTCGTCCTCTACTTTCAGCAGGAAATTATCGAGGATATTCAGTGCGTTTTTGGCATTGATAACCTTGCTGACTGCCTGAAGCTGCTGCTGAAAAGCTTTGCCGTCTACATTGAATCTCATATCTTGTCAGTCCTTATGGTATTTTCTTTCTGCAAATATACAATTTTTCGGTCGGAAATGCAAAATCCGGTTATCGCAGACGGTCGGCCGAACGCAGTTTGCGCTGGTCGGAGCATATGCGATTATATGCGAAGATATCGGCCAGAAACGCGATGAGCGGGGCTATGATAACCGAAGACCAGCTTACTGTCTGTTCGGGATTCGAGTAACCCAATACGCATCCGATTCCCGCCAGAGCAAACAGGAACAGCACATCAATGAGGCAAAGCATCTTCTGCAAACGCATGTTTTTGTAGCAGAAAATAGCCACAAGGGGGATTAGGAAGCTCATCAGGGACACGACGAAGAATCCCCAGGTGTGCTGTGTATATCCCGAGGGACCGCCGTCGGCGGCAATGCCTTCTATTTCGAAACCAAGTGTGGTGAAATTACAAGTGTATTCAGGAAGCTGAAGCTGACCCAGTGACATGAACGTGAAGCATGCCATCATCACTGCGGCTATCAACAACAGCACCGACTGCCATCTCTGTATTACCATAATACTATGAAATTGAGGGTATTTATTTCATCAAAGCCTGTTCGATCGAAGCGAGGGCGTCGGACGTTTCGCGCGATGTCGACAGCCTGTCCTTGACGGCCGAGATGCCGTGGAGGACGGTCGAATGCTCGCGGTTGAGTTTCGCCCCTATCGCCGGAGTCGAAAGTCCGGTGTGCTTGCTGCACAGATACATTATCATCTGCCGGGCATCGGCTATGTCGCGCACCCTGCTCTTGGTATAGATTACATTCGGATCCAGTCCGAAGTATTCGGCCGTATTTTCGACGATCATCTCGAAATTGATCGTCTTGCGGATAGGTGTCTTGACAATATTGTCGACTACCTCCCTGGCCAGGTCGAGTGTAATGGGACGGTTCAGCGTTATGGAACGCATGTATAATCCCATCACGATTCCTTCGAGTTCGCGCACTGACGATCCTGCGCTGTTTGCTATCAGGTTAATTATATCTTCCGACAGATCAAGGCCGTTTCGCTCCGCTTTGCTATGCAGGATTTTTTTGCGCAGATCCAGATCCGGACCGGGAAGCTGTTCGGTTATGCCCCATTTGAACCGGTCGATAAGCCTGTCCATTATCTCCTCGAGATCGCGGGGAGGACGGTCGCAGGTGAACACCAGCTTTTTGTTGTGCTGATGCAGATGGTTGAAAATCGGGAAGAGAGCTCTTGCCGTTCCATCCTTGCCGCTCAGCTCCTGCAGGTCGTCGAACAGAATAGCGTCCATGGAGCAATACCAGTTGATGAAATCGGGTATCTGCTTTTTCTTGTAGGCGTCGTAGTATAGGTTCTGGAACTGCCGCATGGTGTTGAACAGCACACGCGCATTGGGGTTCAGCTCTTTGATACGTATGCCGATGGCCTGTATCAGATGCGTCTTGCCCACTCCGACATGTCCCCAGAGAAAATAAGGATTGAAATCCGGTTTGTCGGGGTTGTTGGCGATATGCTCGGCAATCGACACGGCGAGTTGGTTGGACTTGCCGACACAGTAGTTTTCGAAGGTAAGCGTGCTGTTGAGCTGGGAGTCGAAATCGGGCTTCATCTCATGGACGGGCGATTTCTCGATCTGCCTGGTCAGCTTGCTGTTTATCACCTTTGAGCGCTCGGCACTGGGCACTCGCAGACGCGACGACGTGTCGTTGGCAACGATGTCATACTGGTATTCGAGCTTGATTTTCTCACCGAACGCTCGGTATAACGACGCCCTGAGCACATCGTAGAAGGTATCCTCATAGCGGTCGGCATAATATCCCGAAGGAAGCCATATGCTGAGACGGCCATCTTCATAGCTGACCGGTCGGGCTATGGCAAACCATGTCTGATAACGCTCCTCGCCTACGATGGAGCGTATCAGTTCAAGGCATTTTGCCCATTTTTCCTCTAATTTAAAGGTACTTGCCATTAGCTATGAGTGGATACGTGCGTTTTTTATCGGAGCGGCTCAGAATTCGGGCCGACCGATATTCATTGCAAAATAACGATAAATTCTCTTAATAAAAAAATCGTTTTACTATTGCATTTTTACTTTTATTTACTCCGTTTTGACAATCAAAGGTTTAACTGCGCAAAAATTTTTCAGCTTGTTTTTGTCGGGCATTTTTACTACTTTTGAAAAAAGATAGACAAGATCATGACAATTATTATCAACGACAAGCCGGAGGAACTGGCTGAAGATACATGTACGCTCAAAGCCCTACTTGAGCAACGCGGTGTGCAAGCCGCGGGAACAGCTGTCGCCGTCAATGACAAGCTGATACGGCAAAGCGAATGGGAAATCGCCAATTTGAAGGAAGGCGATCGTCTGGTGATCATTTCGGCCGCTTATGGAGGCTGATCGGAAATTTCTGGTCATAGCCATTACGAAGCCGGATTTTTTTGACGGAGAGGCCGAACAGATCGCGACGTTGCTTGAAGACAACGTTGATTATGTGCATATACGTAAACCGCGTGCTACAGTGGCTGAAATTCGCGAACTGATTCAAGCAGTTCCAGCAAAATATCATCACCGGTTGCGTATACACGATCATTTCGTTCTTGCAACCGAGTTCGGGCTGGCGGGTGTCCATCTCAACGGACGCAATCCGGCTCCGCCTGTGGATGTCCGTAGTGTAACCCGCTCCTGCCACAGCATCGGCGAGCTCCATGAACCGGCTCCGTCAGGATGCGTGATGGAATATCAAACGTTGTCTCCGATCTTTGATTCCATATCAAAACCGGGATATCAATCCGGATTCAATCTCGATGAGATCAGAGAATCCATTAATGGGCTTAATGTCATTGCTTTGGGGGGCGTAACGCGCGACCGCTTTCCCGAACTTGCCGAGGCCGGATTTGCCGGAGCGGCCATGCTCGGAGCCGCGTGGCTGTGACATTTTCATTTCCCATACGTTATACTATTGAGCTCAAATTAAGCTAAAAAGAAATGCTGCAGTTTATAACCAATACTGAAGCTCCGATATCGGTCGAGGAGCAAATATATGCCGTTCTTGACGGTGGTTGCCGATGGATTCAGATTCGAATGAAAGAGGCAACCGATGAAGAAATAACCAAAGTTGTCGAGGCAGTGAAGCCCAGATGCGTTGAACTTCAGGCGTTCCTTCTGATCAATGACCGTGTGGAACTTGCCAAGACCCTTGATGTGGGAGGCGTGCATGTCGGTAAGGAGGATATGTCACCGGCGCAGGCCCGCGCACTGTTGGGTCCGGCCGCTGTAATCGGTGTGACCGCCAACACCTTCGAAGATATTGAGCGTGTGCGCAACCTTGATATCGATTATATCGGAATCGGTCCGTACCGGAATACCACCACGAAAAAGAATCTTGCCCCCATCCTTGGCCTGGAAGGGATCAGAAAACTGTCGACCAAGATGCTTGAGAATGAAATCGACATTGCCCATGTCGCTGTGGGTGGCATCCGTCTTGAGGACGTGGAGCCGTTGATGGAGGCCGGAGTGAACGGCATAGCCGTCAGCGGAGCCATAGCATTTGCCAAGGACCCGGTTCAGGCTACCAAGGAATTTGTCGAAGCTTTGAGGCCATTTCAGAAAAATTGACTATATTTGTTCACAAACTTGTGACCGTCAGGCCGCATGAACGCACCGTAGTCAGTAGAATTGCGGCCGATTGTTTGTGCATGCGTTTGAATCACAACTATTTGTAGAAAAAGAATAACAATGAATCAGGACATTTTGACCATAGGCAGTCGAGAATTTACCTCCCGACTGTTTGTGGGAACCGGAAAATTCGCGTCGCCGGACATAATGCTCGAAGCTGTCAAGGCTTCGGGATCCGAGATGATAACCGTTGCCATGAAGCGTGTCAACATGCTTAACGAGGCGTCGGACGAGATGATGACACATATAAACCGCGACCATGTGCAGTTGCTGCCCAATACATCGGGAGTACGCGATGCACGCGAAGCCGTGCTGGCCGCCGAGATGAGTCGTGAGATCTTCCATACGGATTTTATCAAGCTCGAGATACATCCGGATCCCAAATACCTGATGCCCGACCCCATCGAGACTCTGAAGGCAACCGAAAAGCTTGCGGCCGAAGGCTTCATAGTACTCCCTTATATCCAGGCCGATCCTGTATTGTGCAAATTGCTGGAAAGCGCAGGAGCGTCCGCGGTAATGCCTCTGGCTGCGCCTATAGGCACGAACAAAGGACTTGTGACACGCGATCTGCTTGAAATCATCATTGAGCAGTCGTCGCTGCCCGTAGTGGTCGACGCCGGTCTGGGTGCCCCTTCGCATGCAGCCGACGCTATGGAAATGGGTGCTGACGCTGTGCTTGTAAACACTGCCATAGCAGTGGCCGGCGACCCGGTGATGATGGCCCGCGCTTTCGCCGAGGCCGTTCGCGCCGGACGTATGGCCTTCAATGCAGGCCTCGGAGCGGTTGCCAAATCAGCCGATGCTTCCAGCCCGCTCACTGCTTTCTTCAATGGATGAATCTTATATCTTATATACGCCATATTATGAAAATCGACAATATCGACCTTTCGTCATATCCTAATTCCGAGAAAATCTATGTGACCGGATCACGTCCCGACATCCGCGTCGGCATGCGCATGATCCATCAGTATCCCACTGTCAAGATCGAAGACGGCAAACGAGTGGAATACCCCAATGAAGACATTGTGGTCTATGACACTTCGGGTCCGTACACCGATCCGGATATCAAGACTGACATCAATGCCGGTCTGCCCCGCATTCGCGAGAGTTGGGTTGCCGAACGCGACGACACCGAGGTACTGGATGACATCACCAGCCAATACGGCCGCGAACGCCGCGACAACCCGGAACTTGATGCCATCCGTTTCCCCGTATTTCACAAACCGCGTCGTGCAAAGCAGGGGCGCTGCGTGACCCAGATGCACTACGCCCGCAAAGGCATAATAACGCCCGAGATGGAATATGTGGCGATCCGCGAAAATCTCGACAACGAGGCTCGCGGAATCAAATCGCATATAACTCCTGAATTTGTAAGGGACGAAGTTGCAGCCGGACGTGCCATTATCGCGGCCAACATCAACCATCCCGAAGCCGAGCCTATGATTATCGGCAAGGCTTTCAGCTGCAAGCTCAACACCAACATTGGCAACTCTGCCCTCTCCTCGGGTATCGAGGAAGAAGTGGCCAAGGCTGTCTGGAGCTTCTACTGGGGCGGCGATACGATCATGGACCTGTCGACAGGCGACAATATCCATGAGACCCGCGAATGGATAATCCGCAACTGCCCGGTGCCGATGGGAACCGTACCCATCTATCAGGCTCTGGAGAAGGTGAACGGCGATGTAAAGAAGCTGAGCTGGGAAATCTACCGCGACACTCTGATCGAACAGTGCGAGCAGGGCGTAGATTACTTTACGATTCACGCTGGCGTGCTCCGCGAACACGCCGATCTGGTAGCCGATCGTCTCACCGGATGTGTCTCGCGCGGCGGTTCCATCATGACTCAGTGGTGTGTGTTGCATGATCAGGAAAGCTTCCTCTATACTCATTTCGATGAAATCTGCGAGATTCTGGCTCAGTACGACGTAGCCATATCGCTTGGCGACGGCATGCGTCCCGGATCGACCCACGACGCCAACGACCGCGCGCAGTTTCTGGAACTCGACGTGCTGGGCGAACTCACCGAGAAGGCTTGGGCGCACGATGTCCAGGTCATCGTGGAGGGCCCCGGTCACGTGCCTATGCACAAGATCCCGGCAAATATGGAGCGCCAGGTAAAGGCATGCCACGATGCTCCTTTCTACACGCTCGGCCCCCTCACCACGGACATAGCCCCGGGATACGACCACATAACGTCGGCAATCGGCGCTGCGATAATCTCGGCGCTGGGCACAGCCATGATATGCTATGTGACGCCCAAAGAACATCTGTCGCTGCCTACACTCAATGATGTGCGCGACGGAGTGATTACCTACAAGATCGCCGCGCATGCAGCCGATCTGGCCAAAGGATTCCCCGGCGCTACAGTGCGCGACGACGCCTTGTCGAAAGCCCGCTACGACTTCCGCTGGAAGGACCAGTTCAATCTCAGCCTCGATCCGGCTCGCGCCAAGGAATATTACCTCCAGTCAAGGCGTGAGGCCCCCGATGCCGACGACAGGTTCTGCACAATGTGCGGACCAAACTTCTGCGCAATGCGCATTTCTCAGAATATTGCTGAATCCTGTGATCAATGTCATTGAAAAAATTTTTTAAATCAGATCCTGACGACACCTCGATATTCGGACACGGTTTCGCCGACATAATCGATTCATACGACTGGGACGAGACCTTGCGGCTTGTCAATGAGGCCACGGATGCAGATGTACGCAGAGTGCTGGCAAAAGCAGCCCGAAATACAAAGCCGCTAACCCCGGAGGAGTTCGCCATACTGATCTCCCCTGCCGCCGATCCATATCTGGAGCAGATGGCGCAGATGAGCCATCGGTATACTCAGGAACGTTTCGGGAACACGATCTCACTGTACATTCCGATGTACGTGTCCAACGCATGCACGAATAAGTGCGTATATTGCGGTTTCAATTACGATAATCCCCTTGAAAGGACCATTCTGACTATGGCCCAGGTGGAAGCCGAATGCAAGGCCATCCGAGCAATGGGGCCGTTCGAGAATATTCTGATCGTTTCGGGAGAATTTCCGTCGAAATGCGGTGTGGATTATCTTGAGAATGTGCTGAAGGTGTGCCGTCCCTATTTCCATAATATGACTATCGAAGTGCAGCCGATGCGTGCCTACGAGTATGAAAGGTTGACACATTCGGGGCTGAACGGTGTGGTATGTTTCCAGGAAACTTATCATCGCGGCGCATACTGTAAATATCATCCGCACGGAATGAAGAGCCATTATGACTGGCGGCTTAACGGCTATGACCGAATGGGAGACGCCGGCGTGCATAAAATCGGACTCGGCGTGTTGCTCGGACTTGAGCAATGGCAAGCCGATGTGGTGATGATGGCAAGACACCTCAGATATCTGCAGAAACACTACTGGAAGACTCGCTATTCGGTGAATTTCCCCCGTATGCGTCCGTCGGGAAGCGGTTATCAGCCTGTCAGCATCATCTCCGACCGGGAGTTGGCCAAACTGACATGTGCGTTCCGGCTCTTCGACCATGACGTCGACATCTCGTTCTCGACCCGCGAGGATCCGGAATACCGCACACACATCATGCCCCTCGGCGTTACTTCGATGAGCGCCGGAAGCCAGACGGAACCCGGCGGTTATTGCTCGACTCCCGATGCCCTGGAGCAGTTTGAGGTATCGGACGAACGTTCTCCCAAACAGGTCTCGGAATCAATTGCCAAAGCGGGATTCCAGCCTGTATGGAAAGACTGGGACTCAATCTTCGACTGATTGAGATAACTTGTCCGGAATATTAAACATTTGGAGCGCATCAATTGTTAATCAATTGGGCGCTCCTAATGTTTTGCGTCCTGTTCAAGTTTAATATATCAAATATACGACCATGCATTTCACTCAGCCACGACTTCCATATGCAATCGATGCATTGCAGCCGGTAATCTCTGCAAATACCATCAACTATCATTACGGCAAACATGAAAAGGCTTACATTGACACGCTCAACTCTCTGACCGAGGGGACTGAGTACGCCGACATGGCTCTTGAAAAGATAATCCGCACCAGTGAAGGCAAACTGTTCAACAATGCCTCGCAGGCATGGAACCATATCTTCTATTTCTTCCAGTTTTCGCCCGACGGAGCAAAGGAACCGTACGGCGAGCTTAGGGAGAAACTGGAATCAACCTTCGGATCGGTCGATGAATTTAAACGTCGTTTCGAAGAAGCAGGTGCCACTCTGTTCGGATCCGGATGGGTATGGTTGTCGGTCGATGACAAGGGAGATCTTCATATTACGCAGGGAACTAATGCTTACAATCCGATGTGCAACGGGTTGCGGCCCATCATGGTGTTCGATGTATGGGAACACGCTTATTACCTGGACTACCAGAATCGCCGTGCCGATTATCTGCACAAGTTGTGGGACATCGTCGACTGGGACGCGATATCGATGCGTTACGAATAGCAGTCTTGTTATGACGTATGGCGTCGGTCCGTACAATTTCGGACCGACGTCATTTTCTTACTTGCAACAGGGCTTTTTTTTCGTTAAATTTGCGACATGAATGAAAAGAAAAAGCCAGACACGGCCGCGCAGTTTGCCGAAGCAATAGCGATCTGCCGAGATATATTCAGCAAGAAACTTCAGGATTACGGTACTTCCTGGCGCATAATGCGTCCCATCAGTCTTACCGATCAGATTTTTATAAAGGCCCGGCGTATCCGCTCGCTTGAGGAGAAAGGAATTGACAATGCTGCGGTCAACGAGGGCATTGAGCCGGAGTTTATCGGCATAGTGAATTATTGTGCCATCGCTCTAATCCAGCTTGAGTTAGGCACGGGCGATCCGATCAGCCCAGACGAGGCTCTGCGACTGTACGATGCCCAGATAGCGAGGGCCACGGCACTGATGCTGAATAAGAATCATGATTATGACGAGGCCTGGCGCGATATGCGCGTAAGCAGCTTTACCGACATAATCCTGCAGAAATTGCTTCGTACCAAGGAAATAGAGGGGCATGACGGCCGCACTATCATCAGTGAGGGCATAGATGCCAATTATATGGATATGATCAACTATGCCATCTTTGCAATTATCAAACTCCGTTTCTAAAGGCTGGCGTTTCCCCTGGATTTCAATAGTGACATGGTGCCTGCGCATTGCCGTAGGCGCTCTGTTCGTATACTCCGGATTTGTCAAAGCGATAGATGTCTGGGGATCGTTCTATAAATTCAACGAATACCTGAATGCGCTGGGTATGCCGGTGTACGACAACCTGACGCTTACAGGCGTTTTCGGACTTTGTACGGTAGAATTTCTGGTGGGTATCTTTCTATTGTTCGGATGCTACCGGCGTTCGGCAGTGATTGTCGGACTGGCGTTCATGTGCGTTATGTTGCCGTTGACGCTATGGATCGCCATATCCGATCCGGTAGCCGATTGCGGATGCTTCGGCGACGCGCTGATTATATCGAACTGGGCTACTTTCTGGAAAAATGTAATAATCACGAGCGCGCTGATGTGGCTTCTTAAGTACAACACTCGCGTGCCATGCATAATAACTCCGGCTTTCCAATGGATGGCCGTTATCGCCTCAGCACTATTTGTGATCGCGATCGGTTTGTATGGATATCTGATACAACCTTTGATAGATTTTCGCCCCTTCCCTGCCGGGACTTCGCTCGTGAGCGAAGAATCCGACTATAACGGGCCCGAATATCTTTTCACATATACGCGCAACGGTGTGACAAAGGAATTCCGGGCCGACAATCTGCCGGATGAGGAGCAGGGATGGGAGTACGTTTCACGCCGGGAGATCTCGGCCGGAAGCATGCCCAACGATAACCAATCAAGCCGTGATTTCACAGTAATGGATGTGAATGGCACCGAGAATGTCTCGGAAATCGTAATCACTGACCGGGGAGATCTGCTGATGCTTCTGATACCCTCGTTGAAAGACGTTTCGGCCGCTACGACCTACAAGATCAATATGCTGTACGATTGGGCGGAGTCCCATGACAACGACATGGCAGCCGTGATAGCGCCGCACACCGGCGATTTGAACAAATGGATAGATCTCTCGATGCCTCGCTACGAACTTTACACCGCCGAGGATACCGAGATCAAGGAACTGGCGCGGGGAAATCCGGCTGTCGTACTGCTTCGTGACGGCAAGATAGTATGGAAATCCACACTGACAGCCCTGGACGAGGAGCAATTCAAATCGCCGGAAACTAATATGAATATTGCAGGGCTGGTGACTGACGGAAAGGACTTCCTGAACCGCTCGATCTGTATTTACATATTGGCGATGGCCCTGTTTGTGTTGATTTCGACGGTGCCGAGGCTCACAAAACTTTTCCGTCCTCTCGGGTCAAAGGAGAAATACAACAAATCACATGAACCCGCTGAATCCGTCAGTCATGATGATAAGGTTCGCCACGAAGGATAGTCATTGCGCGGTAGATCTGCTCCACAAAGAACATGCGTACCATTTCATGGTTGAAGGTCATCTTGGAGAGCGATAATCTGGCGTCGGCTCGCGCATAGACCGCATCTGAGAATCCGTATGGGCCTCCGATGACGAAAACTATACGTTTGCGGCCGCTTGCCATCATCTTTTCGAGCCACACCGAGAACTCGCGCGATGTATATTCGCGTCCCCGTTCATCAAGAAGCAC
>JAQXIE010000033.1 GCA_029007645.1 Bacteroidales bacterium | reverse complement strand
AATGGCTTTATCACCTCCGGCACCCTCATTTCGATGTAAGCGTCATCGCGGCGGCTCTTGGTGGTCTTGGCTCGCTTGTAGTGGATGATGCCTCCGTGGTAGTCCTCCTTGCGCAGGTTGAAAATGTCAACCGTGTTCATGCCGGCCAGACATAGTGACATCATCGCAACATCGCGGCCTAACTCCGGCAGGGGGTCTGCCATCTTGCTTTCTGGTAACGGGGCCGCAAAGAATGCCCGGCAAGCCTCGGCGGTGATTGCCTTCTTGTTGGGACGGTCGGCGGCAGGTATCTTGACCTTTCCCCACGGATTGGTCTTTATGCGGATGATGGCGTTGTCGTAGTCGTTCAGCTCGTCAATGGCCGCACGGAATATCTGACGGATGCACACAGGATACATCTCCTTCGCCCTCGCCGTCCCACTCAACGTAGCCAACCACTTGTTGACATTCACGCTCGTGAGCTGCGCAAACTTGATTTGGTTCGTCCCCATGTATCGCTCTATGTGTTGCAGGGCGAGTTTGTAATTCTTCGCGCTGCGCTCCTGTCCGCTGTCGATGAGTTTGTCGATATGCTTGCGGGCATAGTCCGAGAAGGAGATAACCTCATCGGGCGTTGTCAGAAACTCCACCACCTGCGCGCCGGTCCACTGCGATATGTCATGCCGGTTCAGTCGTTCTTGGTACTCCAGAATTTTCTGGGTGCAGAACTGCAACACGAAAGCGTCTGCAATCTCCCCCTTGCGGGTCAGCTCACGTTTGGTGAGCATCTTGTCGGTCTTGATGAATAGCGTCTGACGGCGGTGCGTGACACGGATATAGACCGAGTAAAATCCATCCGCACGAGGCCATCTGACAACTGCTTTGAATGTAGCCATAGAAATTTATATGTTATTGTTTGTTTATCATTGGTTTACGAATAGACAACACATAGACAACAACCCTCTGAAATTAGTACGGATTTTAGACAACATTTCCGTTCATTAGTACAAATTATCGTGTTCAAATGCACATACCGTCTTAAAACACCTTAGGCGATAAGCCTCTGTGTTAGAGGGCTTACCGCCTAAGTAACTTATAATAAGGGGTTATCTCTTAATCTTCGATCGCAGCTTGCGCCGCTGCGACTCTGGCGATGGGCACGCGGAAAGGTGAGCAGCTGACGTAGTTCATGCCCAGCTTCGAGCAGAACTTCACGCTGCTGGGTTCGCCACCGTGCTCGCCGCAGATTCCGACTTTCAGGTCGGGACGGGTTGCGCGACCCTTCTCTACACCCATGCGAACGAGCTGTCCGACACCTGTCTGATCCAGTACCTCGAACGGATCAACCTTGATGATGCCGTGCTCCTTATAGAACTTCAGGAATTTGGGGGCGTCATCGCGCGAGAATCCGAAGGTCATCTGAGTCAGGTCGTTCGTACCGAACGAGAAGAACTCGGCAACTTCGGCAATCTCGTTGGCCGTAAGAGCCGCACGCGGAACCTCGATCATTGTGCCGACCTTGTAGATCACGCTCTCGCCCTGCTCTTCAAATACCTTGGCAGCCGTAGAGTTGATTACGTCAGCCTGGTTCTGGAGCTCCTTGAGCGAACCTACCAGAGGAACCATGATCTCGGGCATTACCTTGATGCCGCGACGCTTGCAGTTCAGTGCTGCCTCAAGGATTGCACGGGTCTGCATCTCGGTGATCTCGGGATATGTGATACCCAGACGGCATCCGCGGTGTCCCAGCATCGGGTTGAACTCCTCGAGTGCGTCTACCTTGGCCTTGACTTCTTCGAGGGTAAGACCCATCTCGGTGGCCAGTTCTTTCTGAGTGGCTGTCTGATGAGGTACGAACTCGTGCAACGGGGGATCGAGCAGACGGATAGTAACGCCGAAGCCATCCATAGCCTCGAAGATTCCGTCGAAGTCGCTGCGCTGCATCGGAAGGAGTTTGGCAAGTGCCATGCGGCGGCCTTCCTCGTCGGAAGCAAGAATCATCTCACGAACAGCCTTGATACGGTCTCCCTCGAAGAACATGTGCTCCGTACGGCAGAGGCCGATACCCTGTGCGCCGAAATGGCGAGCCTGCTTGGCATCGCGCGGTGTGTCGGCGTTGGTGCGAACCAGAGTCTTGGTGTATTTGGCAGCGAGGTTCATGATAGCGCCGAAGTCGCCGTCAAGCTCGGGCTCGGTAGTAGGAACTTGTCCATCGTATACGTCACCTGTCGAACCGTTGAGCGAAATCCAGTCGCCCTCATTATATACTTTTCCGCCCATTTCGACGGTCTTGGCCTTATAGTCGACCTTGATTTCGCCGGCACCGGATACACAGCACTTACCCATACCGCGGGCAACCACTGCAGCGTGACTGGTCATACCGCCACGCATGGTGAGAATACCCTGAGCCACTGCCATTCCGCGGAGGTCCTCCGGGCTTGTCTCGATACGAACCAGCACGACTTTCTTCTTTTTCTCGGCCCAGGCCTCTGCGTCGTCAGCCTGGAACACAATCTGGCCGGCAGCGGCGCCGGGAGATGCGGGAAGACCCTTTGCAACGACTGTAGCACGCTTCAGAGCGTCCTTGTCGAATACGGGGTGGAGAAGCTCGTCGAGTTTCTGGGGCTCCATGCGGAGCAGGGCGGTCTTCTCGTCGATCATTTCCTCGCGGAGCAGATCCATGGCTATCTTAACCATAGCGGCGCCGGTGCGTTTGCCGTTACGGGTCTGGAGCATCCAGAGCTTGCCATCCTGGATTGTGAACTCCATATCCTGCATGTCACGGTAGTGATCCTCCAGTTTGTGCGCGATGGCGATGAGCTCGGCGGCGCAGTCCGGCATCGACTCCTCGAGGGCGGGATACTGGCTGTGACGGACCTCCTCGGAGATTCCCTGCAGGGCAGCCCAGCGGCGCGAGCCTTCGATTGTGATCTGCTGAGGTGTGCGGACACCTGCCACAACGTCCTCGCCCTGAGCGTTGATCAGGTACTCGCCGTTGAAAATGTTTTCACCTGTAGCGGCATCGCGGCTGAAAGCCACACCGGTAGCCGAATTATTGCCCATGTTACCGTAAACCATTGCCTGAACGTTTACGGCGGTTCCCCATTCCTCGGGGATCTGGTTCATGCGGCGGTATATGATGGCACGTTCGTTCATCCAGCTGTCGAACACAGCGCAGATACCACCCCACAACTGCTCCCATGCAGATTCGGGGAAGTCCTTGCCGGTGTATTCCTTAACGGCAGCCTTGAAGCGCTTAACCAGCTCCTTCAGGTCTTCCACTTCGAGTTCGTTGTCGAACTTGATGCCTTTCTCCTCCTTAACCTTGTCCATGATGGCCTCGAAGGGATCGATGTCGGTTTTGCTCTTGGGCTTCATGCCGAGCACGACGTCACCGTACATCTGAACGAAGCGGCGGTACGAATCCCATGCGAAGCGGGGATTGCCGCTCTTTTCAGCCATGTTCTCTACAGTGGCGTCGTTCATACCGAGGTTCAGAACCGTATCCATCATACCGGGCATAGATGCGCGCGCGCCGGATCGGACGGATACCAGAAGAGGATTGGAAGGATCATCGAATCTTCTGCCCGTCAGGCTCTCGACATGTGCGATAGCCTTCTCGACATCAGCTTTGATATCGGCGACAACTGCGTCGCGCCCCATCTGCGTATATTCTGTACACACTTCGGTGGTGATGGTGAAACCGGGAGGTACAGGCATGCCCAGGAGGTTCATCTCTGCAAGGTTGGCTCCTTTACCACCCAGAAGATTTCTCATGTCAGCTTTTCCTTCGGCTTTTCCATTGCCGAACGTATAAATTTTCTGAGACATAAAAATGATTTGTTATATGATTATTACGTGTTTCTTATGCAAGTATCTAAATTTCAGGCTTTTGTGATTTGTAATAAAAATCAACAAACCCGTTGTGACGGGTTTGATGGCCAATCGCAACGCAGTTCTGAATGCAAATATAATACATTATCGGGAAAAAATGTCTAAATTTGCGTTAAAAATTAGGCCAATGGCACGAAAGAAGAAAGAATTACCCTTGCTCCAGGGTGTCGAAATAACAGGAATTGCCGCCGAAGGAAAGGCGTTGGCACGTATTCAGTGGCGTCCTGAGGACGAAAGCCGAATAGTGCTTTTCGTTCCCTATGCATCGGTCGGCGATGTCGCCGACATACAGGTTGACCGCAAGAAACACAGTTTTGCGGAGGGTCACATAGTACGGCTCGTCAAGCCGTCGTCGGCACGTGTCGAGCCGCGTTGCGGGCATTTCGGACTCTGTGGAGGTTGCAAATGGCAGCATCTGCCTTACGACGAGCAGCTGCGCTGGAAGCAGCAACAGGTAGTAGATGCCCTGCAGCGTATCGCCAAGGTGGAACTCCCTGAAGTTTCGCCTATTATCGGCTCCCGGCAGATCTGGGAATACCGCAACAAAATGGAGTACACCTTCGCCAACAAGAAATGGCGCAGCTGGGACGACATCAAGTCCGGCCGGGAGTTTACCGACCGGCCCGATGCCCTTGGATTCCACATTCCCGGGGCTTTCGACAAAGTGCTTCACATCGACGAGTGCCATCTTCAGGAGGCATTCGGCAATGAAGTGCGCAACTTCATTTACGATGAAGCTGGACGGCACGGCTGGGATTTCTACGATATCCGTAACAACAGTGGCTTACTGCGTACGCTGATGATCCGCACGGCTTCTACGGGCGAGCGTATGGTCTGCGTTTCATTCGGCGCCGACAGGCCCGACGACATAAAGGATGTGATGTCGGCCATATCCGAGCGGTTCCCCGAACTGACATCACTCCTCTATGTGGTCAATCTGAAACTCAACGACACGATAGCCGACCAGGAAGTGCATGTGTGGCGCGGACGCGACTACATCGAGGAGGAAATGGAAGGACTCAAATTCCGCATCAATGCCAAATCCTTCTATCAGACCAATTCCCGTCAGGCATACGAGCTTTACAAAGTGGCCCGGCACTTAGCCGGACTCGAAGAGGGGAGTGCCGACAAAGCCCCGTTGGTATATGACCTCTATACGGGAACCGGAACAATAGCCAATTTCGTTGCCAAGAACGCATCGAAAGTCATTGGTATAGAATATGTAGAAGCGGCTGTAGCTGACGCCCGGGTGAATTCCGCGGCAAACGGAATCTCGAACACTGATTTTTTCGCCGGCGACATGAAGGACATACTTACGTCCGAGTTTATCGACCGACATGGCCGTCCCGACGTAATGATAATCGATCCCCCTCGAGCCGGAATGCACGAGGATGTGGTAAAGACGATTCTCGGAGCGGCTCCGGAGGTGATTGTATATGTCAGCTGCAACCCGGCCACCCAGGCCAGGGATCTGGCCCTGCTCGACGGGCAATACCGCGTGACCGATGTTCAGCCGGTCGACATGTTTCCTCACACGCACCATGTCGAGAATGTAGTGCGCTTAATTAAGAGAAAATGACACAGACATCAAATCCGTTAGTGCCTGAGGGAACGCCGGCACCCGAAGTCCCCGTACCTGAAATTATGGAAAAGTCCTTCTGGGAGAGCATGAAGGGAATGGGACTGGAAGACTTCGTGAACAAGATACTGCACGCAACGATTAATTTCGCCCTGCATCTTGCACTGGCGATAGCGGTATTTTACCTTGGACGTTTCATAATCCGAAAAATCTACAAAGTGGTCTTCAACATAATGACGAAGCGCCATGTAGATGCTTCGCTCACGACGTTTGTGTTGTCGTTTACCAAGATGTCGCTATATTTCATCCTGATAGTGATGATCATAGGGATTCTCGGTCTGGAAACGAGCAGTTTCCTTGCACTCTTCGCATCGGCCGGCGTCGCCATCGGTATGGCGCTGAGCGGCACGCTTCAGAACTTTGCCGGCGGGGTGCTCATCCTGCTCCTGAAACCTTATAAAGTTGGCGACTTTATCGATGTGCAGGGCTATCAGGGCACTGTAAAATCGATCCAGCTGTTCAATACGGTGATCAATACTATTGATAATAAGGCGGTGATCATACCCAACGGAGTGCTGTCGACAACATCGATCAACAACTACTCGCTCGAGAAGGTGCGTCGTGTCGACTGGACTGTAAGCCTGGCATACGGCACAGATCTGGAAGCTGTCAAGAAAGCCATTCTGGATATATTATCGTCGGATCCGCGCGTATTGCAGGGAGAGACTGAAGAAAAGCTCCATGAGCGCATGGCGAAAGAGGTGCGCCAGGAAATGCGTGTGGCGCTGCCGATGAAGCAGAACCTGAAACCGTTTGTGTCTCTTAACGAGATGGCCGACAGCAGCATAAACCTGACTGTACGCGCCTGGTCATTGTCTACCGACTATTGGCCTCTTTATTTCGATATAAACGAACGGCTGTATACGGAGTTGCCCAAACTCGGATTCGAGTTCCCGTTCCCGCAGATGGATGTCCATCTGGACAAGGTTTGACGGATTTCAGACCGACAGCAGTGAGACCGATGGCGAAAGCAAGTTGATAGTCAGAAGTTTGCCCAATAGGGTATTGCCGGCCCCGGTTATAAGTTTTATGGCTTCTGCAGCCTGTAATGACGCGGCGATGCCCGCAGTCGGGCCGAGTACGCCTGCGATGCTACATGGAGTGAAACCGTTGCAAGCCGGAGCGTCACCGAAGATATCGGCATAGCGCGTGCCTCCGGGCAAGCAGGTCATCACCTGAAGCTCAAAACCTCGCACACCAGCTATCACACAGGGTATTCCATACTCAGCGGCAAGCCTGTCGGTCATCAGTTTGGTGGCTGGATTGTCGCTGCCGTCCACTACGACGTCGCATCCCGCCAGGAAATCGCCCGCATTGGCGGGACGCACCATTTCCTGTGTCACGTTTACAGAAACTCCTGAATTCAATGCCAGCATTCTGTCGCGAAGCACCAGCGCTTTAGGTTTGCCAAGATCCGCTTCCGTGAAGAACAGCTGTCGCTGCAGATTGGACAGATCCACCGTATCGAAATCGGCTATGTTGATGTTGCCGACTCCCGAAGCCGCGAGATACATGGCGCATAAGGAGCCGAGCGCACCGCATCCAATCACGGCTACACGGGCCTCCTGAAGCTTGGCGACGCCCTCCGGACCAATTTCCGGAAGGCTCGCCAGGCGTGAATATCTTGTATTTTGATTCATTGTTCGTTATCAGCCGCAGTGCCAGTATTTACGCACCAGTTGCAGCATCTCCTGTTTGTTTTTCTCTACATTCTCGCGCAGATGTTTGTCGCGGAAATTATGCTGTGTGTCTATAATGCTCTGGATCATGTCGGGCGAGAATACGCCGTCGCATTCGAACACCTCGCGGTCTTCCTTAAGCGCCTCCGACGATGCATGGCATGAATCGGGCAGCGACTTCAGAGCCGCGGCATGCGACTTGTCCTTGTGGATGTCGACGCTGACATACAGCTCATCGGCAAGTTTCAGCGCATCGGGATTTTCGAAACCTGATTTCGCTGCCATGATGATTGCGGCAATCAGCTGATAGACATTGGCCGATCCATCGGCGCTACGCAGTTCCACGGTCTGTCGTTCCGGGTCGGAAGAGTCATTCGTTTCCATCGGATTGACCTGAGAACACATGTCGCGGCCGTCGTTCCAACCCAGGGGCACGCGTACCAGAACCGACCGGTTACGGTCGCCCCAGCATATCGAAGTCGGGGCTTCCTGATTGGGAACAAGCCGGAAATAGCTGGTCGGCACTTTGTTGCCCATAGCGGTTATGGCGGGAGCATGCAGCAGAATGCCCACAATAGCCTTCTTGGCATCATCGCTGAGACGGCCGTCGTTTATCATCATATTGTGGCCATCCTTCATCAGTTTGAAATGAATGTGTAGTCCGCTTCCTGCTTTACCCACAGTGATTTTCGGCGCGAAAGTCACGTCGTAGCCCCGACGGTGAGCCAGGGTGCGTATCATCCATTTGGCCAGCATCAATGAATTGGCGGCCTCTACTGCAGGCACGGGCAGGAATTCGATTTCGTTCTGCTCGAATATCTTGCCGTCGAGCGAGAAATTGCCCACTTCGCTGTGACCGTATTTGATCTGGGCGCCGGCACTGGCAATCAGGTCCATGCATTCCGTACGGAAATCATTGAATTTGGCAAAGGGACTCGACTCATGGTAGCCGCGCTGGTCTGTAGCCTCAAACGTCATGGTGTCGTCGGCTATTACGTAATATTCCAACTCGCCCATGGCGTGGAACTCCATATCCGTAGCTTTCATGAAGGAGAGGGCCGCTTTCTGCAGCGTGTATTGCGGAGCCGATTCGAGGGGATTACCCTGATTGTCGAAGAATTCGCACAACATCGTCAGGGTCGGGATTTCAGCGAATGGATCGACGAAAGCAGTGGACTACCGCGGAATCACGTAGAGGTCGCTGTTGCCAGCCTTGATGAACGGAAACAGGCTGGAACCGTCCACACGTTCGCCGAACGTCAATATACTGTCGAGATACTCGGCGGAGTTGATTACGAAATTCAGAGTCTTCAGCCGGTTGTCGTCGGCAGGATACATGAAATTGACCATCCGGATACTGTTGGCGGAGATGAATCGGATGATGTCATCCTTGGTGAACCGGCTCGGGTCCTTACCGATGAACCTGACAACCGGGTTGGGATTTAGATTAAAGTGTTGAGTCATGGTATTTAATTATTAAAGTTGTCATAAGAACTGAAGTGTACTTGGCAGATCCAAGTATAATCGGTTTTTAGGCTCCAAGGCAAATTTAACACAAATAATCAACAGGAGCAAATAAAATAAATCCAAAACAATGGCGCAGCATAAGCGTTATACAAGTAACAAGATAATAAATGGCTCGCTCACCGACCCTGTGGGCGGGTCGGGAGACTTAATAATATTATGGAAAAATTCAAAGATTTGATTTCATCTGAGAAGCCTGTGCTTGTGGACTTTTTCGCCACATGGTGCGGGCCATGCCAGATGATGCACCCTGTGCTCGAGGAAGTTGCCAAGAATATAGGCGATAAGGCCCGCGTTGTCAAAATTGATATTGACAAGAACCGCGAACTGTCGAGCGTATACAACGTCCGTTCAGTACCGACCCTGATGATTTTCCAGAACGGAGAATTGAAATGGCGCGTATCGGGTGTGCAGTCGGCCAAGGTGCTTGAGGATGAACTTCACAAGTATTGCTGAAAACAGGCAAAACTGTAAACTTAACTAAACGAGCGGGGTGCGATGCATTCCGCCCGTTACATTTTACAGTTTATAAACCTTTGCCGCATTCCGGAGTCTAAGGTAAAAAGAGAATTATGAGAAAGACACTATACCTGTTGCTGATGGCAGTGCTTCTTGCTTGTGGCATGGCGTGCGGGGCAGAATTCAACAATGAGGACCTGCATTATGTGATATCTTACAAATGGGGTCTGATACATAAGGATGCAGGTGATGCTACGCTGTCACTGCGTCAGCACGGAGCGAACTACAATCTGAAACTGACAGCGAAAACCAAGCCTTGGGCCGACCGCATCTACAAGGTGCGTGACACACTGCTCGGCACGGTGAGACGAGTGGATCTTCGTCCCATTTCTTATTCCAAGATCACGCATGAGAAGGGCAAGTACGACCGCGATGATATTAAGTTCACCACCTACCGCACGGTGACCAAGGGCAATGTGGTCCGCTCCAAATTGCGCGACGGTGTGATGAAACGTACTGAGAAAACGCTGACGGGAAGCGGTCCGGTATTCGACATGCTGTCAGTGTTCTATTATCTTCGTCACTTGGATTATGCGAAACTGCAGGCTAATCATGTCTACAAGGCCACTATATTTTCCGGATCCAAGGCCGAGACAATTAAAATCCGCAGCCTCGGCAAGGAGCGCATCAAGCTGAAAAATAAAACCCAGCGCGAGGCCTATCATATCAAGTTTAACTTCACGCAGGACGGGGGCCAGAAGAGCAGCGACGACATCGACACATGGATATCTACCGACGACGCCCATATCCCACTTTACCTTGTCGGCAAACTGCCTATAGGCGAAGTGCGCGTGAATTATGTGAATTAACAGCTATATCAGAACAGAAAATGGAATTATTGCTGCTTGCAGTCGGGAAAACCGGAATAAAATTCGTTGAGGCCGGGATTGAGGAATATACCACGCGTTTGCGCCGTTACGTGCCGTTCCGTACAGAATGGCTAAGCGACGTCAAGGGAGCCGGCAGGTTGCCGGAGCAGCGTCAGAAGGAATTGGAAGGGGAGCAGATCCTGTCACGCCTGCAATCTTCGGATATGGTTGTGCTTCTTGATGAACGGGGACGCGAATATACATCGCGCGAGTTCTCGGTGTGGCTCGAAAAGATGATGGCAAGCGGCCGCAAACGTATAGTTTTCGTCATCGGAGGCCCATACGGATT
>JAQXIE010000032.1 GCA_029007645.1 Bacteroidales bacterium | reverse complement strand
TCGGCAAGACTCTGAAAGAATTTATAGAATCTCACAGACTTAAGAAGGGAGAAGTAGCTAAGCAAGCGGGAATTAGCTATAATTATCTCTCCACAATATTCAAGCAGCCCAGCGTAGACGCCAGATTGCTTGAAAGATTGTGTGTCGCTGTTGGATTACATCCAAGCGAGATGTTCGATGTGCCGGAGGAAATGAACACGTGCTACAAGGACGTCTGGGCGCAAACTATCGTAGGGAACGCCCAGGTCCACATAAATGAAAAAGAGAACCTCCGCGAGCTGCTTGCCGAGAAGGACAGGATGATAGCAGAAAAAGAGCGCACCATTCAAATTTTGATGGGGCGCGCAGGGTTAGATGTACCGGGACAAAAACGGGACAACTACGATAAATGAATAACCTTTAAATTTAAGAAAAACAGCTGTGTAGCCTCGAATTTAATGCAGGGTTTATTCTTGTCACCCCGACCGAGAACAATTGAAGCGCCTGTAAGTCAATCGCTTACAGGCGCTTCAATTTTTCAGCCGGGACAAAAACGGGACACGAGCAAACAGAGCGCCTCCGCCGGGGATGGCGGAGGCGCGAAGTCAGCGAGAACAATGTTAAGGTGTAAATCAAACGAGTTGAAGCTGACTTAATTCGTTACCAAAAGAATTCAGAGCGGCCTGAATCTTGCGCGTGGTCTTAGGCGATGGGTTTCGATAGCCGGAGATATACTGCGACAACTGGGCCGGAGCAATCCCTGTGAGTTTCGACAAACCCTTGTAGGATATCAGATCGGCGTAATAGACCAAAAATGATGGAAGATCGTAAGAGAAGTCGAAATCGACTTCCTCGAAAGGACGACCTTCTTTCTTATAAAACTCCTTCATATCCTCGTACACCGCCTTGAAATCAGCGATAGCAGCTGCGGCTGTATCGCCATCACCTATCAATCCATAGGATAGATTGTTATCATCCGGCATATAGGCTCCGTAGGAACCGTCCTTGCCGCGTTCGATAAATACTCTGACTGTTTTCATAGTCGTAATGCTTTATTATACTTTAACAAACTTGTAGTGGCCGTAGTCGGAAAGGAAAGGCTAAGCCCGGTCCCTTACTTGATTCCGGCATCCCGGAGAATGGATCTCAGAGTTCCGTTCTTGACTTCCTGAGCTTCGTGATTGCTTGTGGCGAATCTCTTACCTGTTATTGGCGAGTACCACTCGGGATGACCGGCCCTGGATTCTCCGGTGGGATAACATCCGGCTTTCCGGAGTTTCCTGTGAAGTTCGTTGTACTTCATCGCACTCTCGTTTGATTTACACTGCAAAGATAATGCTAAATATTTATTTAGCAAAATAATTGACGGAAATTTATCAAAAATGTTCCAGAGAAGGACATAAGAGACGAAAACGCCCTCTCCGGATGGAGAAGGCGCGACGGTTAATGTATCGGGGATTTTTACTGTAGGTTGACGTGGGTCGGCGGGACACCGGGGAGTTTATAGAAAACGATGATGGAGAGGAAGTCGGCACTGTCGGAGGCATTGGATACATCACGGCCTCCGAGATAGGCGTCGAAGTCGGCATCCTGCCTGAAGACTTCAGGCAGATGCGATGAATCGGGCAAGTAGGTTGTCGCCAGGACGGTATTCTCAGCAAAAACCGAAATCCGGTCATCGTCCAATTTCAGATCCACTCGGTCGCCCGGCGTCAGACGGTCAGATATCGCAACCTTCCCCGATCCGCTCACGAAAACATTGAACACTTCCGCCGTGCAGTCCTTGTGTGCATTGACCACCCGCTGCATCTCTGTCATATATGGCTGGTAATCTGCCGGAGGTGCGGGAGTCTTCCTCCGTCGGCGTCCGAACAGGCTCATCACGCCGGCGGTAATAAGCGACATGATTTGAGTTCCGGGAGAAAAATGTCTGAACATGGTGCTTCAGTTATTAGTCAGTTTTCTTATTTCTGTCATCCCGACGGTCACGCCAGAACGGGAGTCAGAACTTTGGTGATGACGTAGCCGCCGACAAGGAGCCATACGTACAGGATCGATGCCAGCACGAAGGGTTTGGCTCCGGCCTGCTTGAATTTGTCGAAACTGGTCTCGGCGCCCAATGCCGCCATAGCCATCGTGAGCAGGAAGGTGTCGAAGTCGTTGATCCATCCGACCACCGCCGTCGGCAGCAGGTTCAGCGAGTTGAAGCCGATCACGGCCAGGAATCCGAAGGCAAACCAGGGCACCTGCACTTTGCCCTTGCCGCCTTCGGCGCCGCCATGCTTGCGGGCAGCCGTTGCCGCCCACCAGCCCAGAATGAGCAGCACGGGCACGAGCAACATCACGCGTATCATCTTGGTGATGATGGCCGTATTGGCTATTTGATCGCCCATCGCGTTGCCGGCACCCACAGCGTGTGCCACCTCATGCAGCGTAGCGCCTGAGAAGATACCCATCTCGTCGGGCGTAAGTTCGATGATGCCGGCACGGTAGCCTATAGGATACAAAAACATGGAGAGCGTACCGAATATAACGACAGTGGCCACAGCCACGGCCGTCTTGTAAGGTTGTGTCTTGATTGTTGCCTCGGCACCAAGCACGGCGGCGGCGCCGCAGATGCCCGAGCCGATGGATGTCAGCAGGGCGATATCGCTATCCATCTTCAGCCATTTGCCCACCAACACACCGCCAAGAATGGTGACCGTCACGATGATGCAGTCAATCACGATGCCTGGCACACCCACAGCCATCACGTCCTGAAACGTCAGACGGAAACCGTAAAGGATAATGCCGAGACGCAGGATGGTCTTGGAACAGAATTTGATGCCCGGGCCCCAGGTAGCTGGCAGATGGTTGCGCAGCGAGTTGGCATAAACCATACCCAGCACAATACCGATAATCAGAGGAGAGATACTGATGGCTTTCAGCACCTGCCATTCGCCGATGTAGCAGGAGGCGCAGGCGAATAGCGCCATAAACAGGATGCCATGGTAACGTCCGGCGCTTTGTTCTTTCATAGAAGTTGTTTAAACTAATTTACGTAAACTAAAAATTTGAAATTGTATAAACTTTATGGTAATCTTCATTAATCTTTTGGGCATCTTCGGCCGTTTTCATCGGGACCAACCGAGAGGTTGCTCCCTCTTCAACCGACCAAATCTGCCTCAAAATATTAATAAATCTTACCATAAAAATTAGTTTAAACAACTT
>JAQXIE010000031.1 GCA_029007645.1 Bacteroidales bacterium | reverse complement strand
GCCGAGGGTCTGACCGTCGCCGCAGGCGATGTCGGCGCCCCATTCGGCGGGAGTGCGCAGCACAGCCAGTGCAGAAGGATCGCAGTAGACCGCCAGATAGCCCTTGGCGGCATGAAGCGTGTCGGCGGCTCCCGACAGGTCTTCGATGATGCCGTAGCGGTTCAGGCTCGGCAACATGGCGCCGGCCACGTCGCCCCTGGCGACCTCGGCGGCCATGGCTTCAAGATCGGTGACGCCTTCGCGCTCTGGAATCTCCGTCAGCTCCACGCCATGGAATTTCATATACGTGGCGATCACCTCACGCACAGCGGGCAAGAGGGTTGCCGACACCAGCACACGGTTCTTCTTGCGTGCCGAAGCATACATCATGAACATGGCCTCGGCGGAGGCAGTGGCACCGTCGTACATCGACGCATTGGCCACGTCCATGCCAGTCAGCTCGGCGATGATGCTTTGATATTCGAAGATATATTGCAGCGTGCCCTGCGAGATTTCGGGCTGATAGGGCGTATATGCGGTGTAGAACTCGCTGCGGCCCAGCAGATGGGCCACAGTCGAAGGGCTGTAATGGTCGTAGGCACCCTGACCGGCGAAGACCGTCAGCCGTTCGTTTTTCGCGCCGAGCTTGCGGAACCATTCGCGCAGCTCGTGCTCCGACATTCCCTCGGGCAGATCATATTCGCCACGGAAAATCACATCGGCCGGCACATCGGCGTAGAGGTCGTCGACCTTATCGACGCCTATGCGCTCCAGCATACGGGCGATATCCCGCTCCGAATGGGGTATATACCTGTTACTCATCTGCACACAGTTTGGCATAAGCTTCGGGATCGAGCAGAGCGTCGACTTCCGAAGGATCGCTCATGCGCACCTTGATAATCCAGTTGCTGTATGCGTCGACGTTCAGACGCTCGGGGGTATCGGCCAGTTCCTCGTTGACCTCCACAACCTCGCCCGACACGGGGCAGATCAGGTCGCTGGCGGCCTTGACGGACTCGACGGCGCCGAACTCCTCGCCGGCCTGAAACTCGTCGCCCACCTCGGGCAGATCGACATAGACCACATTGCCCAGCGCATGCTGCGCATAGTCAGAAATACCGATCACGGCTATGTCTCCTTCTGTGCGAACCCACTCGTGCGACTCAGCATAACGCACGTCCTTATCAATTTTGCTCATGGTAATATTATTTTGTTTTTTCGGGATTAATCGGGATTTATCTGGATTAATCCTGATTAATCGGGATTAATCGGGGTTAATCGGGTTATTTCTTGTAATTTTTGTCGTAAAAGCGCTTTTTGACCACCTTTGCGGGGAAAGTCTTGCGGCGGATGCGCACTTCGACTTCCGTGCCCAGCTTGTCGTATGGTTTGTCGATCATGGCCATGGCGACGCTGCGGCCGGTCGAGATGCTGCGGTATCCGGTGGTGATCTCACCCACCTGGCGACCGTCGACTTCCACGGGATATCCATGGCGCGGGATGGCGTTGCCCTCCAGCTCGAGGCCTACAATACGGCGGCTCACGCCCTCGGCCTTCTGCCTGGCGAGCGCCTCCCGGCCGATGAACTCAGGTTTGTCGAGCTTGACGAACATGCTCAGGCTGGCTTCCAGCGGCGTGATGTCGGCGCTCAGCTCGTCGCCGTAGAGCGGCAGGCCGACCTCGAAACGCAACGTGTCGCGGCATCCCAGGCCGCACGGCTCCACACCGCCTTCCATCAGCTTGTCCCACACACGCTGCGTGAACTCATGGCTGCCGTAGATCTCAAAGCCATCCTCGCCGGTATAACCGGTGCGGCTCACGATGATATCCTCGTCATCGACGCGCAGAGTCACAAAATTATAGAAAGGAATGTCGCGTACCGGCAGTCCGAGAATCCGCTCGACGGCCTCCTCGGCACCGGGGCCCTGGACGGCAACTTCGCCGTAGTAGGGGCTCTCGTTCTCGATCTCGACATCGAATCCCTCGGCGTTGCGCATGATCCATTCGACGTCCTTGTCGATATTGGCGGCGTTTATCACAAGGAAGAACTCATTGTCGCTCACCTTATATACAAGCAGGTCGTCGACCGTGCCACCGTTCTCGTAGCACATCATGCCGTAGAAAATCTGGCCGGCGGGCGCGCCGGTTACATCATTTACAAATATGTGGTTCACGAACCGTTCGGCATCGGGGCCCTTGACGCGCACTTCGCCCATATGACTGACATCGAAGACGCCTACGGCATTGCGCACAGCATTGTGTTCCTCGGCAATGCCGCGGTATTGAATCGGCATGTCATAGCCGGCAAACGGCGACATCTGCGCACCAAGACCCACGTGACGGTCATGGAGGCAGGTAACCTTGATTTCTTCTCCCATGGTATTGTTTTAATTAGATTCAGGCTCAGACCAATCGGTCTGTTTGGGAATCAAAATTACAAAACCGATTCCTGCTTTCCAAATAAATCCCGTATATTTTCGGCATATAGGTCAAAAAATATTAACTTTGCGGGGCAAAAGGCCGGAAGGATTCGGCAAATATTCAGAGACCGGTATTTTGAACTATCCGTTATACATAGCGAGACGCATTGCGCCGCGTCAGCGCGGCCGGGGCGGTACGCCCGCGGTCAAGGTGGCTGTGGCCGCTGTGGCCCTGTCGGTAGCCGTCATGGTGGCGGCTATCGCGGTGGTGGGCGGTTTCAAACGTGAAATCACCGCGAAGGTCACCGGCTTCAACGCACACATCTCGATGTATGCCCTGCCGCAGGAAGATGACGACAATCTCATCGCCCTCACCCCCTCCATGCGCCAGATTCTGGACGAAGTGCCCTATATCCGCGATTACAGTCTGCAGATTTCCATGCCGGCAATCTTTAAGACCCGCTCCGACTTCCAGGGCATATACCTCAAGAGCCTCGAGGGCGCCGGAATCACCGACTTCATCCGCGGGAACCTGGTCGAGGGCCATATCCCCGATTTTTCCAACGATTCCAACCGCAACCGGGTTGTGATCTCCGAAATCACCGCACGACGCCTCGGGCTGAAGACCGGTGACCGAATCGATACCTATTTCATCACCGACAATGTGCGGGTGCGCCCCTTGAAAATTGCGGGAATCTTCAATTCACATTTCGACACGTACGACAAGGTCTACGCCTACGGTTCACAGGCCCTGATCCAGCAACTCGCCGGTATTCGCCACGACCAGGGCACATCCATAGCCATCCAGACCGACGCTATCAGCAATATCGCCGAATATTCCGACGATCTGAACCGCGTCATGGCCCGGGCGCTGGCCTCCGGCATGATCTACAGGCCCGTCAGCATCGATAACGCCCTGAATCAGGGGGCCGGTTATTTCAACTGGCTGAGCCTGCTCGACACCAATGTCGCGGTGGTGCTGACGCTGATGACCTTCGTGGCCATCATCACCCTGATATCCGGGCTGCTGATAATCATTCTAGACCGGAAACGGTTTATCGGCCTGCTGCGGGCGCTGGGCGCCCCGGCCTCACGCATCCGGCACATATTCCTTTATTTATCGGTCAAGATCGCACTGCTCGGCATGCTGATCGGCAACGTCGTGATGCTGGGCCTGCTGTGGGCGCAGGACAAATGGCACTTCCTGCATCTCGATCCCGAAGCCTACTACATCGATTTCGTGCCCGTCGAGGTGTCATGGCTGCCGATGCTGCTGCTCAATCTGGGCGTGGTGATCGTGATATACCTCTCGCTGATTCTGCCCTCCTGGTTCGTGGCCCGCATATCGCCGGCCGAAACCCTGCGCTACGAATAGACATTATATTGAAAATCCGGCGACAACACCCTCCTCCCGGTTTTCGTATTTCGGTTTTGCAGTTGTGGAATTTTTCGTTAATTTTGCGACATAATTCCATGGTGACTTTTGCCCATGGTTTAGCAAGCGCTGACCGGATGTGAATCCGAGGCGCAACCTGTCAAGCATCCGGACATGAAAGACTCTTCTATATCTACAAATCATATTTCATCTAATCATCAATTCCTTACACATTTCAATTTAATTTATGCTGACTAAAATTCTGGGCATTTCGGCCCTTGTCGCAATGTCATTGTCGGCTCAGGCGGGTGTTGTCAGGATGGGCAGCGGATCGTATTCCGACGCCTTTCCAGGCACTGATGCCGCCGGTCGCAACGCCTATCCGACAAATCCTCCACAAGTAAGCGGCAAAGCAGCCGGCAAACCGGTTCAGACCAACGACTGGTGGAGCAACGAGCTGGTGAGCGATCATGGCAATTCAATGTTTAATTATCCGCTGGGCATCAGGACGCAGAACGATGGACTGGCCATTGTGAAGAACAACACGGGCCAGGCGATGATGCAGGGAGACGGACCGTTGACAATAGGTCTTTCAGGTCTTTCCGCGGCTCAGACGACAGTGAGCGATTTCACTGACTGGACGGTGACATACAGTTGGGGAAGCCGGATGGAAGCGACAGTGGCCCAAGGGTCGCCGTTCGTGTACTTCACCCGTACGGGCGCGCAGGATGTTACAGTTCGATCGAGCGGAACGTTGACGGCTGTGGATGGCAATATACTGGTGGTGACCGGCTCGTATAACGGTGCGTCGTATGCCGTGTATGCCCCCTCGGGCTCGACATGGAATGTGTCTGGAACCACGGCAAGCTCATCGATTAACGGCAAGAGCTATTTCTCGGCGGTTCTTCTTCCGGAAGGCGTCGATGCCACACAGACAGCGCGCGCCTGGGCACAATATGCTTTTGTTTTCCCAAAAGACACTCAGGCCAATTTTGAGTATAACGAACAGACGGGAAAAGTAAGGACCACATATACGGTGACGCCGGATGTCAAGGAAGGGAGCGGGAGAGTGTTTCTGCTTGGACTTTTGCCGCATCACTGGGCCAATGTAGAGGGTTCTCCTGCCTACGTTGCCACGTATAGGACAGTCCGCGGCGATCTTAAGATGGCGGCTACGAATGAGTTCGTCACATCATTGACATTCCATGGAGTTCTTCCGACGCTGCCGGCAGTGACCGACGGAGAGAACGGGTTCTCTCAAGCCGAGCTGAACCGTCTTATCGAGAATGTGATTTCCGACAACGGGCTGAGTGACTGGACCGATTCCTACAACGACGGTCAGTTGCTGAATCGTCTGGTACAGGTAGGCCGCATAGCAAAAGAGAGCGGTCAGGAGGCATTGTTCCAGCAAGTATACAGTCTGGTGAAAGGACAGGTTGAGCGCTGGCTCACATATGAGCAGGGAGATAAGGCCTTCATGTTCTACTATCACAAGCCATGGAGCGCCATGCTCGGCTATCCAGCGGGTCACGGACAAGACAGCAACATCAACGACCATCATTTCCATTGGGGCTATATAATACATGCGGCCGCATTCCTTGAGCAGTATGCGCCGGGGTGGAAAGACAGCTGGGGCCAGATGGTAAACCTGCTTGTGAAGGATGTGGGAAACACGGACCGCAACGACAGCATGTTTCCATACCTGAGGAATTTCAGTCCATACGCGGGACATTCCTGGGCCAACGGAACGGCGAGTCTGGGACTGGGCAACGATCAGGAATCCACATCGGAATCGATGCAGTTTGCCTGCTCGCTGATTCACTGGGGAGAGCTTAGCGGCCAGAAGAGTGTTCGCGACCTTGGCGTATATCTATATGTGACGGAGTGTTCGGCAGTGGAGGAATACTGGTTTGACACAAAGGGACGCAATCATGACAGCAGCTTCACAAGTGCGACTGCATCGCGGATATTCACCAACAGCTACGACAATCAGAATTTCTGGGGCGCTCCGATAGAGGGCTCCTATGGCATACAGGTATATCCTGTGCATGCCGGATCCTTTTATCTGGTGCATGACACCGACTATGCGAAGAAGTTCTGGAACGCCATGTGCAACGAGACGGCAATTTTGAGCAGCGCCCAGAATGACAACATATGGTATGATGCGTGGACACGTTTTTATTCGATGATAGATCCGGCGGGAGCTCTTAAATTTTACGGCAGATGCAATCAGTATGGAAAGAAGTTTGGAGATTCACAGGCCCACACATACCAGTGGGTGCACTCTCTCAACGAGTATGGTCGGCCGGATCAGACAGTGACCGCGACAAGTCCGTTTGCGTGTGTGTTTGTGAAGGACGGAGTCAAGACCTACGTGGCTCAGAATTACGGAACTTCGGCAAAGGATGTGACGTTCAGCGATGGCTACAGATTCACAGTCCCGGCGCACGCTTTATATACGTCGGTTAACGGAGAAACGCAGAAGATCCGTCCCACAGCCGTGATCACAGCGAATCCGGCCACGTGCGAAAGAGGTGAAAAAGTGACGTTTACCATCAAGGTGACTGAGAACGACTATACGGTGACAGGAGTGCAGCTTACTATAGATGGAGACGACGCAAGTGTCCAGACGTCCGGAGACAATACTTATACATGTGAATGGACGGCTACCTCGGGAGGAAACCATACGCTGATGCTGAAAACGCAGACAAACACCGGAGAAGTTTTCACGGCGGGATCACTGACATATACGGTGAAGAAGAGCGAAGTCTCCGACAGTGAAGTTCCCGCGGCTCCGTCGCCGACACATGCATCGGGAAATGTAAAGAGCGTCTACAGTGACTCATATACTTCGGAGGTTCCCGGGATGAAGGTGGCCACATGGAGCGTACACAATACTGTAACCACGGAAATAACGCTGGGCGGTTCGAACATGACATTCAAGAACACGAACTTCGATTACGTGGGCTTCGATCTGAACGGCGACGTAGATGCGTCCGCGATGGAATATCTCCATATAGACCTTTTCCCCACGGAGGCAATGACGTTGTCGGTATATCCGATCGCAGATGGGAATGACCGGGAGAAGAAGGCTCTGACACTTAAGCCGATGCAATGGAATCAGATTGACATACCTCTGAGCGAGATGCCGAGCGAGAACTATGCTTCGATAGATCAGTTCAAACTGGACGGAGGCTCGGGTCAGACATTCTATATGGACAACCTGTATTTCTGGAAGCGGGGTAATGGCGAGCCTGATCCTGATCCGGATCCGACAGATGCGACGGTAACCATTTCGGCGAATCCGGCCACGTGCCGAACCGGAGAGACCGTGACATTCACAGTGACTGTTGTGCCGAATGACTATACGGTTACAGGTGTAGAGGTGAAAGTGGATGGCGAGACTCTGAATGTGTCCTTGGCCAACAGCGCGCCCCGCAATGGTATGGAGAAAGCCGGAAGCAGTCAGATGAAATACATGGCGACATGGACACCAACGACAGAAGGCGTCCATACAGTGACCGCAACAGTCTCCACTTGGGAAGGGAAGACGTTCAGCCCGGCGGCTCTGAGCTATACGGTGACAAAAGCCGGTGATCCGGAACCGGGAGAAGATGATACGGTAGAGAAGATTTTCACTTTCACCTCCGATCAGGGGGAACAGAGAACCAATCTTTATTCGGACGGCTACCAGAAATTCAGCTGGGACGGCACGAATGTGACATATACGGTGCATTTGAACGATGTGTCGAAAGTTCCCGGCGGAGAACTGCTCGAGGGTTATTACTGGAAGCAGAATGGAGGATTTTCAGAAACACGAATGACCAAAAATTCCGATGGCGACTATTCGATAGTACTGACAGGCTATAAAGCCGGCGACACTCTGCAGGGACATTCCAAGGTGGTTTATAAAGGAGGCGGCATGGGTGTGACGCCGACTGTAGAGTTTACTATACCAACACCTACAGGATGTAACGAGATTATTGAAGAGAATTCCGCAGATGTGATGATATATGATCTTCAGGGCTGCCGAGTGAGAGAGGGAAGGCTCGCTCCCGGCATCTACATCGTGGTGAAAGGCTCGAAAGTAAACAAGATGCTTATAAAGTAAGAGCACGCTGCTGCGAAAAGAGCAGATAATAATTGTAACCTGCCTGTATAAGTTCCGACTTTGCCATAAATAAACAATTATGGACAATGTGGAACTGTACAGGCAGGTTTTCACATGCATGTCCAATCAGATGCCTGAGGAAAACAGACTTCGTCATTCAACGCCCTCGACATATCGCCCGACGTAGATCAAATGCCGGGTGGAGCAATAGACATTTTTATTAAAAATCGGGCAAAAATATGTCAGAAAAAACATTTTTTGAACATATTTTATAACAAACGTCTTGCATTTCCATTTATTTTTGTAACTTTGCGGAATCAATCAACCTGTTATTTGCAGACATGAAGATTCCATTACGAAGCAGAATCAGCACTAACGGCCGGCGCATGGCCGGCGCCCGGGCATTATGGCGTGCCAATGGAATGACCGACAATCAGTTCGGCAAGCCTATCATAGCGGTGGTCAATTCTTTCACTCAGTTTGTGCCCGGCCACGTGCATCTTGGCGAGGCCGGCCAGATAGTCAAGAAGGCCATCGAGGAGGCAGGCTGCTTCGCCGCCGAGTTCAATACGATCGCCGTCGACGACGGCATCGCGATGGGTCACAACGGCATGCTCTATTCCCTGCCCTCGCGCGACATCATAGCCGATTCGGTGGAATACATGGTCAATGCCCATTGCGCCGACGCGATGGTGTGCATCTCCAACTGCGACAAGGTTACGCCCGGCATGCTGATCGCTTCCATGAGGCTCAACATCCCGGTGATCTTCGTATCGGGAGGTCCGATGGAATCGGGCGATTTCGACGGCGAGCAGGTGGACCTGATCGACGTGATGGTCCGCGCCGCAGACCAGGCCGTCAGCGACGATAAGGTGGCCGATCTGGAGCGCAAGGCATGCCCCACGTGCGGATCCTGCTCCGGAATGTTCACGGCCAACTCCATGAACTGTCTCACCGAAGCGTTGGGACTGTCGCTTCCCGGCAACGGCAGCATACCGGCCACGCATGTGAACCGCCGCAGGCTGCTGGAACAGGCCGGCAAGCAGATTGTGGAGCTGACGCGCCGTTATTATAATGAGGGCGATACGAGCGTGCTGCCGCGCAACATCGCCGGCCGTCAGGCCATGCTGAACGCCATGACCATGGACATCGCCATGGGCGGAAGCACCAACACCGTGCTGCACCTGCTGGCCGTGGCCACCGAGGGAGGCATAGATTTCAAGATGGAGGATATCGACGCGCTGTCGCGCCGCACGCCGGTGCTGTGCAAGGTTGCGCCAAACTCCAAATACCATATGAACGACGTGAACCGCGCCGGCGGCGTGCTGACCATTCTGAAGCAACTTGCCGACAGCGGGCTTGTCGACACGACAGTAGGCAGGGCCGACGGGCTGACACTGGCCGAGGCCATCGAGCGATACGCGCTGACTCCCGAAGGCTGTCCGGCCGATGGAGAGAATCTGTGGCGCAGCGCCCAGGGAGGCGTACGCACCACCCGGCTGGCGTCGCAGCAGCGCGAGCACAAGGAGCTGGACACCGACCGCGCCACCGGATGCATCCGTGACTGCGAGCACGCCTACCTCAAGGATGGTGGACTGGCCGTGCTGAAAGGCAACATCGCCCGTGACGGCTGCGTGGTCAAGACGGCGGGGGTCGACGCGTCGGTAATGAAATTCAGCGGCTCCGCCCGCGTATTCCAGAGCCAGGAAGACGCCATGAAGGGCATTCTGGACGGTACCGTCCGGGAGGGCGACGTGGTGGTCATCACCTACGAAGGACCCTCGGGCGGACCCGGCATGCAGGAGATGCTGTATCCGACGAGCTACCTGAAATCGCGCCACATCGACCGCAGTTGCGCGCTGCTGACCGACGGCCGCTTCTCCGGAGGCACGTCGGGACTGTCGATCGGCCATGTGTCGCCCGAGGCGGCAGCCGGCGGCAACATCGGTCTGGTGCGCGACGGCGACATCATCGACATCGATATCCCGGCACGCAGCATCAACGTCCGCCTCAGCGATGAGGAATTAGACGCACGCCGCACCGAAGAGATGGCCTACGGCGATCTGGCGTTCACCCCCCGCGGACGCGACCGCCAGGTAAGCAATGCCTTGAAAATCTACTCCAAGTTCGTAAGCTCGGCCGACAAGGGGGGCGTACGCATGCTGAACTCTTAATATCAAAGCTGAAGAGTATGGAGCCAATTTCAAAAGAGAATCCCGTAAGCGGAGCGAACGCGCTGATCCGCGCCTTGCTCGAGGAGGGCGTCGACACGGTGTTCGGCTATCCGGGCGGAACGATATTGCCCGTCTACGACGCGCTGTACGACTGGCAGGACCAGTTGCGACATATACTGGTAAGACACGAACAGGGGGCGACGCACGCCGCCGAAGGTTATGCGCGCGCTACAGGCAAGGTCGGCGTTGTAATCGTGACCTCGGGACCGGGCGCAGCCAATGTGATCACCGGTCTGAGCGACGCCATGATGGACTCGACGCCGCTGGTGGTGATCACCGGCCAGGTAGGCGCGCAGTATCTCGGATCGGACGCCTTCCAGGAGACGGACGTGATCGGCATCACGCAGCCCATCACCAAATGGAGCATCCAGGTGCGCAAGCCCGAGGAGATCAATGACGCCGTGGCCCGTGCGTTCTTCATCGCGCGCAGCGGACGCCCCGGCCCCGTGGTGATCGACATTTCCAAGGACGCGCAGACGGGCATGGTGACCACGCCCTTCAAGCCGATCAACTTTATCCGCAGCTACAATCCCACGCCGCATCCCGACGAAGAGAAGATCCGGGCCGCCGCGGCGATAATCAACGAGGCCGAGCGGCCCATGATCCTGGCCGGTCAGGGCGTCGCCATCTCGGGCGCCGAGGAGCTGTTGCGCGAATTTGCCGAGAAGACGCAGATCCCGGTTGCCAGCACATTGCTGGGCCTGTCGGTGATGCCCTCGGACCATCCCCTATACAAAGGAATGCTGGGCATGCACGGCAATATCGGGCCGAACGTGGCCACGAACCGGGCCGACGTGCTGATAGGCATCGGCATGCGGTTTGACGACCGCGTCACGGGCGACGCCTCCAAGTATGCCCCCGATGCCAAGATAATCCACATCGACATCGACGCGATGGAGTTCGACAAGGTTGTGGCCAGCACGATCGCCGTTCACGGCGACGCGGCGGAAACACTGGGCAAGCTGTTGCCCCTGGTCGAGAGTCATGAGCGCCGCGACGAATGGATGAGTCTGTTCGACCGCTGCGACGCCAGCGAGCGCGAGGCGGTGCTGGAACCGGAACTGGGCCGCAAGGGCGACGCGCCGATGACCATCGGCGAAGTGGCCGCGGCCATCAGCCGCGCCGCCGGGCATGAGGCCATCGCCGTGACAGACGTCGGCCAGAACCAGATGATGAGCGCCCGCTATTTCCGGTTCAAGTCGCCCCGCAGCTTCATCTCCTCCGGAGGTCTCGGCACGATGGGATTCGGACTCCCCGCGGCCATCGGCGCCAAGATCGGACGTCCCGACCGCACGGTGGTCTGCATGATGGGCGACGGCGGTTTCCAGATGACCATGCAGGAGCTCGGCACCATCATGCAGTATGGCGTCGGCACAAAAATGGTGATCCTCAACAACAACTTCCTGGGCAATGTGCGCCAGTGGCAGCAGCTGTTCTTCCACCGGCGCTTCTCGCAGACGCCGATGATCAACCCCGATTTCATGGAGATAAGCCACGCTTACGGCATACCGTCGTGTCAGGTTACGGAACGCGCCCAGCTCGAACCGGCGATCCGCCGAATGCTGGATCATGACGGCCCCTTCCTGATGGAGGTGGCCATCGATCCTACCGACATGGTGTTCCCCATGGTGCCTCCCGGCTCCCCGGTAAGCCATCTGATGTTGAACCCCGATACAGTTTTTGAACCATGAGCCCGAATGCACCGCGACAACTGTTTACACTCATAGTATTCTCCGAGAACTCGGTGGGACTGCTCAACCAGGTGTCGAACGTCTTCACCCGCCGCGGACTCAACCTGGAGGATGTGTCCGCATCCCCGTCGTCGATTCCGGGTGTGCACAAGCTCACATTGACATGCTGGGCCGACCTGCCCACGATGGAGAAGGTGGTGAAGCAGATCGAAAAACGTATAGATGTGCTGAAAGTGCATCTCTACACCGACGACGACATCGTCTATCAGGAGATCGCCCTTTACAAGGTTTCGACCCAGCGTCTGCTCGAGGAGCAGTACCTTGAGTCGATAATTCGCCAGTTCGCCGTCCGCATCCTGGAAATGACGCCGGAATACACGGTGCTGGAGAAGGCCGGACACCGCGACGAGACCAAGGCGCTGTTCGACGTGCTGAAGCAGTACGACCTGCGCCAGTTCGTGCGGTCGGGACGCGTATGCGTGTCGAAGTCGCCCATCGAGTACATCGACCAATTCCTGGAAGAACAAGAGATCAGGCATAATTCAGAATGTTGAATGTTGAATTCAGCTATAAAGAACATAAAAGAATAATTTCAAAAAGAGATATAATATGGCAAAAATGAACTTCGGCGGTGTTGAAGAGACCGTCATCACACGAGAAGAATTTCCGTTGGCCAAGGCCCGCGAGATACTGAAAGACGAGACCATCGCCATTCTGGGCTATGGCGTACAGGGCCCCGGCCAGGGACTGAACCTGCGCGACAATGGCTTCAATGTAATCGTAGGCCAGCGCGAGGGCGCCACCTACGACAAGGCAGTCAAGGACGGCTGGGTACCCGGAGAGACTCTTTTCAGCGTCGAGGAAGCAGCCAAGCGCGGCACGATCGTGTGCATGCTGCTGTCGGATGCGGCCGTACTGAGCGTATGGCCCAAGGTTAAGGAATGCCTCAATCCCGGTGATGCCCTCTATTTCTCACACGGTTTCGCCATCACATGGCCCGAGCGCACGGGTGTAGTTCCTCCCAAGGATGTCGACGTGATCATGGTTGCCCCCAAGGGATCGGGCACGACGGTACGCAGCCTCTTCCTGGAGGGTCGCGGCATCAACTCCTCGTTTGCAGTTGAGCAGGACTACACGGGTCGCGCACTGGAGCGCACCATCGCCATGGGAATCGGCATCGGTTCGGGCTATATGTTCGAGACCACCTTCAAGCGCGAGGCTACGAGCGACCTGACCGGCGAGCGCGGCTCGCTGATGGGCGCCATCCAGGGTCTGCTTTCCGCACAGTACGAAGTGCTCCGCGAGCATGGCCACTCCCCCTCCGAGGCCTTCAACGAGACCGTCGAGGAGCTGACACAGTCGCTGATGCCTCTGTTCGCAGCCAAGGGCATGGACTGGATGTATGCCAACTGCTCCACCACCGCCCAGCGTGGCGCCCTGGACTGGAAGGATCCCTTCCACGACGCCATCAAGCCTGTGGTCGAGAAGCTCTATGAAAGCGTGGCAAGCGGCAACGAGGCTCAGATCTCGATCGACGCCAACTCCAAGCCCGACTACCGCGAGGGTCTGGAGAAGGAACTCGCCGCTCTGCGTGACAGCGAGATGTGGCGCACGGCCGTAACAGTCCGCAGCCTCCGTCCCGAGGGTTGCAAATAACATTCATCAGCAGGAAATCAACAGGAGCTGCGGTCCGTCGGGCCGTGGCTCTTTTTTTGTCCCGACGTTTGTATAGTGGTATCGAAATTTTTTGTACTTTTGTAAAATAAGCGGAAACGGAATTTCAGCCATAAGCCGCGCGCCTGTCCAAACCGCTGAGCCAATGGCAGATGCATTAACCATAGTCAAAACAATTTGAAAAAATCAAAAAATATATCATGGCTACAAAACCTTTTCATTATCAGGAAATGTTTCCTCTGGGACCCGACACCACCGAGTATCGACTGGTCACTAAGGATCATGTGAAGGTCGAGAACTGGGCCGGCCACGAAATGCTGGTAGTTGATCCCGAGGCGCTGACCATACTTGCCAACGAGGCAAGCCGGGACTGCTCGTTCCTGCTGCGCAGGGAGCACAACGAGATGGTCGCCAAGATCCTGAAGGATCCTGAGGCATCGGAAAACGACAAGTTCGTCGCCCTGACCATGCTTCGCAACGCCGAAGTCGCATCCAAGGGAGTACTGCCCTTCTGTCAGGACACCGGTACGTCGATCTGCGCCGGCTACAAGGGACAGCAGGTATGGACTGGCTGCGACGACGAGGAGAAGATCTCGCACGGAGTCTACAAGACCTATACCGAGAACAACTTGCGTTATTCGCAGAACGCTCCGCTCACCATGTACGACGAGGTGAACACGGGCTGCAACCTGCCCGCGCAGATCGAGATCCACGCCTGCGAGGGCATGGAGTACAATTTCCTCTTCGTAGCCAAGGGCGGCGGATCGGCCAACAAGACCTATCTGTATCAGGAGACCAAGGCCATTCTGAACAAGAAGACGCTGGTGCCCTTCCTGATTGAAAAGATGAAGACATTAGGCACGGCGGCATGTCCTCCCTACCATATCGCTTTCGTGATCGGCGGCACATCGGCCGAGGCCAACTTGGCGGCCGTTAAGAAGGCCAGCGTGAAATATTACGACAATCTGCCCACCAAGGGTAACGAATACGGCCACGCCTTCCGTGACGTGGAGCTGGAGAAGGAGTTGCTTGAGGCAGCCCACTGCATCGGACTCGGCGCACAGTTCGGCGGCAAATACTTCGCCCACGACATCCGCGTGATCCGCATGCCGCGCCACGGCGCCAGCTGCCCCGTCGGTATGGGCGTAAGCTGCTCGGCCGACCGCAACGTCAAGGCCAAGATCACCAAGGACGGCCTCTTTGTCGAGAAACTCGACACCTTCCCCGGCGAGCTGATTCCAGAGGAATACCGTCAGACCGGCGAGGGCGAGGTTGTGAAGATCGACCTGGACCAGCCTATGGAGAAGATCCTGGAGACACTCGACAAATATCCCGTTTCGACTCGTCTGAGTCTGAAGGGCACCATCATCGTGGGCCGCGACATCGCTCACGCCAAGATCAAGGAGCGTCTGGACGCCGGCGAACCGATGCCGCAGTATCTCAAGGACCATCCCATCTACTACGCCGGACCGGCCAAGAAGCCGGAAGGTATGCCTTCGGGCTCGTTCGGACCCACCACGGCCGGCCGTATGGACCCGTATGTCGACCAGTTCCAGGCCGCAGGCGGTTCGATGGTGATGATCGCCAAGGGCAACCGCAGCCAGCAGGTCACCGATGCCTGCAAGAAGCACGGCGGTTTCTATCTCGGCTCGATCGGCGGCCCGGCCGCAATCCTGGCCAAGAATTCCATCAAGAACGTCGAGCTGCTGGAATATCCCGAGCTCGGAATGGAGGCCATCTGGAAAATCGAGGTCGATGACTTCCCGGCATTCATCCTTGTCGACAACAAGGGCAACGACTTCTTCAAACAGATCAAACCCCACTGCCCGCTGTCGAAGTAAGAAATTATCGAAATTCTGATCCGAGAGGATGTATCAAAATGAATATTTTGGTACATCCTCCATTTTTTTAAGCCAATCTGCAGGCGGTGGAGTTTGTGCATACAGGAATTTTGGGTCCTGTTTCTCTGTTGCATGCCTTTATGTTAAACTCTGATTGCAGCTGTTAAATTATCCTTGCTTTCCCATTTGCAAAATACTGATATACAGAATATAAAAAAGTTAACCGTTAAACTTTTTGACTTGACAGAAAACTATATTGACCCTAATTTTGCATCAGATTTCAATCATAAAACAAATCAAAATGAAAAAAACAATTATTCTCACGTGGCTTATGCTTATAATGGCATTTGCTGCCATGGCTGCAGAAAACGGTGTGTTCATGGAATTTCACCGTATGAGTAAACCCGGCAAACATACTCAGGTGAATCGTGCACCTATGCGCCTCCCTATTATTGAAGTAACCTATGACACTGATGCGAAAACAGTCAAGGTCATCGGAGATGAATCAATTGACGCTGAAGCGTTTATATACAATTCAGTTGGAGACCTGGTAGATTATTCAGCCTACTTGAATACAACGCTATCCATTTCAGCACCAGGCATATATACCATATGCATACAAGGTAATGGATGGTATGCAGAAGGTGATATATCAGTATAAAGCATAGTGTATGATAATTCTTCTCAGATTGCCTTATTCCAAAATAAGCAGCCAAAATATAAGGAAGCTGGGAACTGCTTATCATGTAAGGATCTTCTAATAAGAGATCACTAAAATCAGTACAACAATTAAATTGTTCAGCATGAAATCAGTTGTGTCGAACTTGTAGAATATTACTTGTATGTAATGGAGGATGCAGCAAAAATGTTGATCAAGCCAACATTCGTGACTATTGTCGGCATCCGAAAGAGGATGATAAGGACAAGGTATAAGAAATATTTAAGTACATGACAAAAACACACTGCATTTAGACAAGGTCTATATAGTCAGCCCTTAAAAACGGATATTAATTGCTGATATTCAATAAAATAAACATAAAAATATTTGCGTATGTCTGCAATATTTTGTAACTTTAAGGCATAAAACCTTGCAGATTGACGATATGATATCCCGTTCCGAAGCCTATCAGGCACCCTCACTTTTCAGCGGTCTGGCC
>JAQXIE010000030.1 GCA_029007645.1 Bacteroidales bacterium | reverse complement strand
TGACGATTTTAGCGATGACGCGATTTTGGAAATACAACGTAAGTTAAACCGAAGACCTCGTGAAAAATTAAAGTTTCTATCTCCAATTCAAGCCTTGAATCGAAAAATTTCATAATTTCGCACTGGCCAGTTGACTCCGCCGTCGCCCTCATACGCGTTTGCATATGAGGGCGATTTTTGGTAATTTTGCAGCTTGAAGCATAATAGATAGGGCAGAACAACATGAAATTCAAGGAATACAACAGCCAGCTCAATCTGTCGGACGTCAACAAGGAAGTGTTGGCCGACTGGGACGCTCACAATCTGTTCGAGCGCAGCATGAAGGAACGTGAAGGTAATCCTACGTTCGTTTTCTACGAGGGACCGCCGTCGGCCAACGGCAAGCCGGGCATACATCATGTCATGGCCCGCACCATCAAGGACATCGTGTGCCGCTACAAGACCATGAAGGGCTTCCATGTGAAGCGCAAGGCCGGATGGGACACGCACGGTCTGCCGGTGGAGCTGGGCGTCGAGAAAAACCTGGGTATCACCAAGGAGGATATCGGTGTGAAGATATCGGTCGACGATTACAACGCCGCATGCCGCCGCGAGGTGATGAAATACACCCGGGAATGGACCGACCTGACTCACCGCATGGGTTACTGGGTTGACCTTGACAATCCCTATATCACCTACGACAGCAAGTACATGGAGTCGTTGTGGTGGCTGCTCAAACAGCTCTACGACAAGGGATTCCTGTACAAAGGATATACCATCCAGCCGTACAGTCCGGCGGCCGGCACCGGCCTGAGCTCGCACGAGCTGAATCAGCCGGGCTGCTACCGCGACGTCAAGGACCTGACGGCGACGGTGCTCTTCGGCATCACCGAGCCCAAACCGGAGATGCAGGGCTGGGGACGTCCCTGCTTCATGGCATGGACCACCACCCCCTGGACATTGCCCTCGAACACGGCCCTCTGCGTCGGCCCGAAGTTCGACTATGTGGCCGTGCGCACCTACAACCCCTACACCGGCGACAAAATCACCGTAGTGATGGCCGAGGTGCTCGTCAATTCATATTTCAGGAAGGATGGCGCCGAGGCCGACATGGAGGCCTGGAAGCCGGGCGACAAGGTGGTGCCTTACCGCATCACAGGCCGCTGGAAAGGTTCCGACCTCGTGGGTATGAAATATGCGCAGCTCATGCCCTGGGTGAAGCCCTGCGAGAAAGTCGACGAGCATTCGCCCGAATATGTCCGCGCCTATGCCGCCGCGCATCCCGACAAGATGTTCGACGTGGACCGTTATCGGTTTGTCGAACTGGCCGACGAGGCATTCCGCGTGATCCCGGGCGATTACGTAACGACCGACGACGGTACGGGAATCGTGCATATCGCTCCGACCTTCGGTGCCGACGACGCCAAGGTTGCCAAGGCTGCCGGCATTCCGTCGCTCTTCCTGATAAACCAGCGCGGCGAGACCCGCCCTATGGTCGATCTGCGCGGCCGTTTCTACCCCCTGGACGAACTGGCCGAAAGCTTTGTGGAGAAATGCGTAGACGTGCCCCTCTACAGCCGTCACGCAGGCGCCTATGTCAAGAACGCCTACGATCCGCGATTCAGCCCCGACGGAAAATATGACGAGAAGGCCGCGGCGCAGGCCGACGACCTAAACGTGGAGCTCTGCGTGGAACTGAAGCAGGAAGGAAAGGCTTTCCGCACCGAGAAACATGTCCACAACTACCCGCACTGCTGGCGCACCGACAAGCCCGTGCTCTATTACCCGCTCGACAGCTGGTTTATCCGCACGCCGCAGGCCCGCGAACGCCTCATCGAGCTCAACGGCACCATCAAATGGAAACCCGCTTCGACCGGAAGCGGCCGTTTCGGCAAATGGCTCGAAAACCTGCAGGACTGGAACCTGTCGCGCTCCCGCTACTGGGGCACGCCGCTGCCAATCTGGCGTACCGACGACGGCTCCGAGGAGATAATCATCGGCAGCTACGAGCAGCTCTGTCAGGAGATCGACAAGGCTGTGGAAGCCGGCCTGATGAAGGAGAATCCTTACACGGCCGCCGGTTTCGTGCCGGGCGACATGAGCCGCGAGAACTACGACAAGATCGACATTCACCGTCCCTACGTGGACCGCATTGTCCTCGTGTCACCCTCCGGAAAGCCGATGCACCGCGAGCTCGACCTGATCGACGTATGGTTCGATTCCGGTTCGATGCCCTATGCGCAGATACATTATCCGTTCGAAAACAAGGAGATCCTTGACAACGGCGACGTCTATCCGGCCGATTTCATCGCCGAGGGTGTCGACCAGACCCGCGGATGGTTCTTCACACTGCACGCCATAGCCGGCATGGTATTCGACCGCGTGTCGTTCAAGGCCGTGATTTCGAACGGTCTGGTGCTCGACAAGAACGGAAACAAGATGTCGAAGCGTCTGGGCAACGCCATCGACCCGTTCGACAATATCGAACGCTTCGGTATCGACCCCGTGCGCTGGTACATGATTTCCAACTCCGCCCCCTGGGACAACCTGAAATACGACGAGGCCGGTGTGGCCGAGGTGAGCCGCAAACTTTTCGGCACACTCTACAACACCTACAAGTTCTTCGCCCTCTATGCCAACGTCGACGGCTTTACTGGAGCCGAGGCCCCCGTGCCTGTGGCAGAGCGTCCGGAAATCGACCGCTGGATCCTGTCGCTGCTCAACACCCTTGTTGCCGAGGTGACCGCCGATCTGGACGACTATGAGCCCACCAAGGCCGCCCGCGCCATCGATACGTTTGTCAACGACAACCTGTCGAACTGGTATGTGCGTCTGAACCGCCGCCGTTTCTGGGCCGGCGAGATGGGCCCCGATAAACTGGCCGCTTATCAGACCCTGTACGAGTGTCTGAAGACCGTGGCGCTGCTGATGGCACCCTTCTCGCCCTTCTACACCGACCGGCTCTACAGCGACCTGGTGGCTCCCGCCATGGAGGGCGACGGATACGCTTCGGTTCACCTTGCCGATTTCCCGGTGAGCGATCCCGCTCTGGTCGACAAAGATCTGGAGGAGCGCATGGCTCTGGCCCAGGAAGTCACCTCGAGCGTTCTGGCTCTGCGCCGCAAGGTCAACCTGAAGGTGCGTCAGCCCCTGCAGACGCTGCTCGTGCCCGTCATGGACCAGCATCAGCGCGAGGCCCTCGAGGCCGTCAAGGGTATAATCCTCGACGAGGTCAATGTCAAGGAACTCAGACTGGTCAATAATGAGGAGAGCGGTCTGGTGAAGCGTGTTAAGGCCGATTTCAAGAAGCTCGGTCCCCGCTACGGCAAGATCATGAAGGACCTGGGCAAGGCTATCATGTCCATGGACCAGAAGAGCATCGCCGAGCTGGAGCGCGAAGGCTCCTTCACATTCAATGAGCTGCCCGGAGCCCCCGTCGTAACTGTCGACGACGTCGAGATCAGTGCCGAGGATATCCCCGGATGGCAGGTGGCCAACGACGGCTCGCTGACCGTGGCCCTCGACGTGACCGTTACTCCCGAACTCCGCAACGAGGGTATGGCGCGCGAACTCGTGAACCGTATCCAGAACCTGCGCAAGAGTTCCGATTTCGAGATTACCGACAAGGTGAAAGTCGAGCTCAGCGACCTCCCCGAGGTGCGCAGCGCCCTCGAGGGATTCGGCGATTATCTGGCCGACCAGGTGCTGGCCGACAGCGTGACGCTGACTGCCGACCTCGCAGGTGAGAACGTCAGCGAACTCGACATCGACGGCCTCAAGGTGATGGCCCGCGTAACGGTGGTGAAATGAGCGGTTCGCAGTCAAAGAAAACTGCCTGGCTCGTCACGGCCATAATCCTGGCGGTGATCCTGCTGGACCAGGCGCTGAAAATATGGGTCAAGACCTCGTTCTACATGGGCGAGGACTTGTCCCTTACTTCATGGTTCCACCTGAAGTTTATCGAGAACAACGGCATGGCGTTCGGACTCCAGCCCGTGGGCAAGCTGTTCCTGACCTTCGGGCGCATAGTCGTGGTGGGCTTCATCATCTGGCTGCTGATAAGGATGTGCCGCATGGAGGGCCTGCGCAAGGGATTTCTTGTGTCGGTGGCCCTGATTGCCGCCGGAGCCTCCGGAAACATCATTGACTGCGTCTGCTACGGCGTGATTTTCGACAACCCCTTCCCGCCTGAAATCGCCCGGATGTTCCCCCCCGACGGCGGATATTCCACCTGGTTCGAGGGTCGCGTGGTCGACATGCTCTATTTCCCCTTCTTCGAGTTCACATGGCCCGACTGGGTGCCGGTGATCGGCGGTACGGATTATGAGTTCTTCGCCTACATATTCAATGTGGCCGATGCGGCGATATGCGTGGGCGTCTTTCTGTTGATTCTGTTTTATTCGCGCGATACGGGCATTGCCTATACGCGCCTTACACGGAATGAGGAGAAAACCGGCAGGAATAAGGACTAAAGCGGTGCCGGTGCTGCTGGTGGCGCTGATGCTGCTGGCGGCGTGCGTCAGGCGTCCCGACGGCGTGCAGTCCGACGACCGCATGCTGCCCGTGGTGACCGACATGCAGCTGGCCGAAGCCTACGTCAGGAACCGGTCGTACGGCAGCGACAACGATTCGTTGCGCCGGTCGCTCGTGGCCGGCGTGCTGAAGAAGCACGACATGACCCGCGAGGAATACGACACGACGATGAACTGGTACGCGCGCAATTTCGATGCCTATCGCGATCTGAACAAGCGCGTGCGCGATGAGCTGATCCGGAGGCAGCGGGAGATCACCAAGAAGGCCGGCAATGAGTCGGGCATGCGCAAGGGGCTCAGCCCCGACCTGTGGCCTTATCCCCGGATGGCTATGATCAGCCCACGAAGCGGTTCCGACGTGCTCCGCTTCTCGACTCCGGTGTCGGACGTGCAGCCCGGCATGTCGGTGGTGTGGAAGATGCGCCTGCGCAGCAATGCCTCGCTGCGCATGCTGTTCGGAACGGAATATTCCGACGGTACCGTGGCTTATATGACTCAGGAGAGCCGGATGGACCGCCAGCAGGAGATGACGTTACAGACGGATTCCGCACGCCACGCGACCCGGCTGTTCGGTTACATCTCCGTCAACGACCGCAGCGCCCTGCCGCTCTGGATGGACTCCATCCGACTCGAAACGCGCCCCTTCGATCCAAGCACTTATTACCGGATATCGTCGCAGCGCGGAAGCGCCCGCAGTGTCGTGGCCAAACCAGTGGAATCAAAATAAAACATGAAACTGCCGACCGATGGCCTGCTGCAACTGATACGTGACGGACGCCCGCTGACCACCGGACAGCGGATCCGGCTCGTCATATTCCTGAGTGTGCCGGCGGTGATGGCAAATCTGACGTCGATAGTCATGCAGTATATCGATGCGGCGATGGTGGGTCATCTTGGCGCCGAGGCATCGGCGTCGATAGGGCTGGTGTCGACATCCACATGGCTCTTCGGCGGTCTCTGCGGCGCATGCGCCACGGGATTTTCGGTACAGGTCGCTCACCGCATAGGCGCCGCCGACATGGCTGGGGCCCGCGATGTGCTCCGGCAGTCGCTCTGGCCCACATGCATCTTCGGATTGCTGCTCGGCCTGACCGGAAGCGCCATCAGCGGCCCGCTTCCGCACTGGCTCGGCGGGGATGCCGGAATCTGCCGTGATTCGTCGATCTATTTCCTGATATTCTCCATGACCGTGCCTATATGGCAGATGGGCCTGCTGGCCGGTGCCATGTTGCGCTGCAGCGGAAACATGAAGGTACCGAGCATCCTGAGCATCTGCATGTGTGTGCTCGATGTTATATTCAATTATCTGCTGATATATGTGGCCGGCATTGGAGTGGCCGGTGCCGCTTTGGGTACGGCGGCTGCCGAGATCGTCGTCTCGGCGGTGATGATGTGGTATCTGTTCCGGCGTTCCGGAACACTGAGCCTGAAAGGACGTCCGGGTTCCTTCAGACCCACGGCGCCCGTGCTGCGCCGGGCCGTGCATATCGGACTGCCGGTAGGCGTGGAGCATGCGTTGATCTGCGGCGCGCAGATCGCCTCGACCGTGATCGTCGCACCGTTGGGTGTCTGCGCCATCGCGGCCAATTCATTTGCGGTGATCGCCGAGAGTCTATGCTACATGCCCGGTTACGGCATCAGCGAGGCTGCGACCACGCTGGTGGGGCAGTGCATCGGCGCCGGCCGCAAACTGCTGACACGAAGTTTCGCCCGGATCGCCGTGCTGATGGGCATGGGCGTGATGACTGCCATGGGTGTGCTGATGTATATTTTCGCTCCGGAGATGATCGGAGTGATGACGCCGGTTGCCGAAATCCGCGATCTGGGAATTATGGCGCTGCGCGTCGAGGCCTTCGCCGAGCCGATGTATGCCGCGGCCATAGTATGCTACGGCGCCTTTGTCGGCGCCGCCGACACGCTGATTCCCTGTATGATGAACGTGCTCAGCATCTGGGGCGTGCGGATCACGCTGGCCGCATGGCTGGCCCCCTCCATGGGCCTGAAGGGCGTCTGGATCGCCATGTGCATCGAGCTTTGCTTCCGCGGAATAATCTTCCTGTGGCGCCTCGCCACGGGCAGCTGGATGAAGCACAAACATTGAGGTAAACTATTACGCTGCCGGGGTTGTTCTGTTGGTATGGATCAAATATGCAACATAAGGCACGGAACTTAACGGCAAAAGCTATGCTTGGAAATATAAAGATATTAAGGCACGGAACTGACGGCAAAAGCGGAGCTTTTAGCCACACTGAATTAACAGATTTACACAGAATTAACTATTTAGTAAGCTTGTGCGATATTTTGCCGTTGCCACAGACCTGCTGACGCAGGGGACTGAACTTGCTCAGAATACAGTTCCGAACCGTGACATCTTTATATCTCCGCCTCTATAGGTTGACGACGTGGACGTCGTCATTCCAGTCAGCTACTGGAACGGCGACGTCCACGTCGCCTGAGCTCGGCTCTTTCTGAGTCAATTCCGTCACCTGCGTCAGCAGGTCTGTGGCAACGGCAAAATATCGCACAAGCTTACTAAATAGTTAATTCTGTGTAAATCTGTTAATTCAGTGTGGCTAAAAGCTCCGCTTTTGCCGTTAAGTTCCGTGCCTGGATATCTTTATATTTCCAAGCTCCGCTTTTGCCGTTCAGTTCCGTGCCTTGATGTCTTTAAAATTCTAACATGCCTTTTACATGAAATAGCCGATGGCACCGACTCAAACGTGACATTTGCAGTATTGCAGCAAGTTTGTTAAATTTGCATAAACCAACAAACCTCTGTGATGTCTTCAAAAGTTTATTTCACCAATCTGCGTACCAACGCCAATACCAATCTTCTCGACAAGCTGGAACGGCTCTGCATCCGCGCCGGTCTTCTCAACATAGAACTTAAGGATCAGTTTGTCGCCGTGAAGCTTCATTTCGGTGAACCCGGCAATGTGGCTTATATCAGGCCCAATTTTGCCGCCCGGTTGTGCGACTTCCTGCGCAAGCAGGGCGCGAAACCCTTTCTGACCGACTGCAACACTCTATATTCCGGCCGTCGCGCCAACGCCGTGGACCATATCGAAAGCGCCATGGAGAACGGTTTCAACCCGATTTCGGGAAAGGCTCCCGTGATTATTGCCGACGGCCTCAAAGGTGATGACGACCGCGAGATACCCATCGCCAACGCCGAGTACTGCCCGGCGCCGAAGATCGGTGCCGCGCTCGCCGACGCCGACGTCATCATCTCGTTCACACACTTCAAGGGCCATGAGCAGGCCGGCTTCGGCGGCGCTCTGAAAAATCTCGGAATGGGCGGTGCCTCAGTTCGCGGCAAACTGGAACTTCACGGCAATTCCAAGCCGGTGATCAACCGCGACAACTGCATCGGCTGCGGTGTATGCGTCCGTCATTGCGCACATGGCGCTCTTTCGCTCGACACCGACCACAAGGCCGTGATCGATTACGACAAGTGCGTGGGCTGCGGCCAATGCGTGGCTCTCTGCCAGCATGAAGGCGCCGTGATCGCTTCCTGGGATACGTCTGAACGCCTGAACTGCAAAATCGCCGAGTACACCGAGGCCATCCTCAAGGATAAACCGAATTTCCACATCGCGTTCATCATGAACGTGTCGCCCGAATGCGATTGCTGGGGCCATAATGACGCGGCAATCGTGCCCGACCTCGGCATACTGGCTTCAACCGACCCCGTGGCTCTGGATCAGGCTTGCGCCGACATGGTGATCAAAGCTCCGGCCCTGAAGACCAATAACGAGCTCGAGGATCATCACCACGACGAGAACCTGGAAGGTAAAGACAAGTTCAAACTGCTGCACCCCGACACCGACTGGGCCGCCGGCCTGCAACATGCCGAAAAGCTCGGCATCGGCACACGCCAGTACGAACTCGTAAACTGCGGATAATTAATTCAATTTTCGCATTCGCGAAAATTACAGCAGCATGATGCCGGCATTGCGGCAGGCTTCGATCTGGTCGGCGGGCCAGATGGAGGCCTGCACTTCGCCGATGTGCGCCTTCTGAAGCAGGAACATGCAGATGCGGCTCTGACCGATGCCGCCGCCGATCGAGCAGGGATAGTGGCCGGCAAGCAGCTCGGAATGGAAGGGGAGTACCGCACGTTCCGGACATCCCGCCTCCTCAAGCTGAACCTTCATAGACTCCGGACTTACGCGGATACCCATAGATGAAAGCTCGAACGGAATTTCCAGCACGGGATTCCATACGATGATGTCACCGTTCAGACCTTTGTAGCCCTCCTCGTTGACCGTCGACCAGTCGTCATAGTCAGGGGCACGGCCGTCGTGCGGCTTGCCGTCGCTCAGCTTCGAGCCGATGCCGATGATGAATATCGCTCCATACTTCTCGGCTGCCTTGGCCTCGCGCTCGCGCGGAGTCAGGTCGGGATACTCGTCGAGCAGCTGCTGCGAGTGGATGAACGTGATCTTCTCGGGCAGCGTCGGCGTGATGTGCGGGAACTGTTCGTAGATCATCCGCTCCACTTCGCGCACCACATCGTAGATCTTCGTGACCGTAGCCTTCAGGTAATCGAGGTTGCGGTCCTCGGGACGGATCGACTTTTCCCAATCCCACTGGTCGACATAAAGGGAATGGAGGTTGTCGAGTTCCTCGCAGGATCGGATGGCGTTCATGTCGGTATAGATACCGAAGTCGGGCGCGATGTCGTACGCGGCCAGTTTCATCCGTTTCCACTTGGCCAGCGAATGGACCACCTGAGCCGTCAGATTGCCCATTGCGGGAATGGTGAATTCCACCGGGGTCTCCACGCCGTTCAGGTCATCGTTGATTCCGGTGCCCTTCACTACGAACAGGGGAGCCGTGACACGGCGCAGGTTCAGCGTCTTGGACAGTTTTGCCTGAAAGGCGTCCTTGATCTCCTTAATTGCCACCTCGGTGGTCTCCGGTAGAAGTTTTTGCTTATACTTCCTGGGTATTATCAATGCCATGGGTAATGATTATGTTGTTTATTCTGTGCAAAATTAAGCAAAATGTATAACAAAAACAAATAATCGGAGCAAAAAGACAAAATAAATATTAAAAGGATTTCAATTTGGTTAAATTAAATAAGCCGGGCAGCATCGCTGTCCGGCTCGTTAATTAATTATGTCGTGAAGATCAGAGAGGCTTGATGGAGATGGCGTAGCCACCGCCGGGAGCCGCTTTGAGTTTCAGTTTGGTCTTGTTGGTGACCTTCTTACGGGTGATGGTGTAGGCCTGAGGATTGTTGCGGTAGTGCGCGTCCTTGCCGTCGGCATAGATTATGGCCTCGTACTTGCGGCCCGGATCGAGGAAGTCGAGCGTCAGCTCGGAAGTATGGCCGTCCTCGCTGGAGGTGCAGCCCACGAACCAGTCGTCGGTGCCTTTGGCTTTGCGTGCGGCCGTGATGTAGCGGCCAGGCTCGGCCTCGAGATAGATGCTCTTGTCCCAGTCGACGGCGACATCCTTGATAAACTGGAAGGCATCGAGGAAGCGGCTGTAATTATCAGGGGTATCCGCGGCCATCTGCAGCGGCGAGTACATCGTGACATACAGAGCCAGCTGACGGGCCAGCGTCGAGTTGACCTTGCTGTGATTATTCGGATCCATCTTGGTCAGGTCCATCTCGAAGATGCCGGGGGTGTAGTCCATCGGACCACCCTGCAGACGTGTGAAGGGAAGGACGGTGGTGTGGAACGGCTTATTGCCGCCAAAGGCTTCATACTCCGTGCCGCGGGCCGATTCGTTGCCGATCAGGTTGGGGTAGGTGCGGCAGAGTCCCGTGGGACGTACCGCCTCGTGGGCATTGACCATGATGTGGTGCTTGGCAGCCTCGGTAACGGCGTAGAGATAATGGTTGTTCATCCACTGGCCGTAATGATGCTCGCCGCGCGGGATGATGTTGCCGACATAACCCGACTTCACGGCATTGTAGCCGTACTTGTCCATAAGCTCGTAGGCCTTCTGCATATGGCGCTCGTAATTGCGCACCGACGACGAGGTCTCGTGGTGCATCATCAGTTTTATCCCTTTGGAATGAGCGTACTCGTTCAGGGCGTCGATGTCGAAATCGGGGTAGGGCGTCTGGAAGTCGAAGACATAATCCTTGGATTTGCCGAACCAGTCCTCCCAGCCGATGTTCCAGCCCTCGACCAGCAGCTGATCGAAGCCGTGCTCGGCCGCGAAGTCGATGTATTTGCGGACGTTGGCGTTGTTGGCGGGATGCAGTCCGTGAGGTTTGGCCTTGGTATAGTCCACGCTGTCGAGCTTGATGGAGGGAATGTCCCAGGTGTAGGACCAGGGTTTGTTTCCGGCGATCATCTCCCACCATACGCCCATATACTTCACAGGCTTGATCCAGGAGGTGTCGGCATACTTGCATGGCTCGTTGAGGTTGAGGATCAGATTGGAGGCGAGCATGTCGCGGGCGTCGTCGCTGACCATCACCGTACGCCACGGCGTATGTTCGGGCGTCTGGAGGTAAGCCTTGACCCCCGTGGCGTCGGGGGTGAGCCAGGACTCGAGAACCATGTTCTTGTCGTCCAGATTGAGGTGCATGCAGGAGTAGTTGACAAGAGCCGCCTCATGAATGTTGATGTAGAGGCCATCGTCGGTCTTCATCTGCAGCGATGTCTGCAGGCCGGTGGGCGAGAAGGAGGTCTGCGACGAGTTCTCGGTGACGGCTTCCTTCATCCGGCCGCGTACCTCGGACAGGCGCGACTCGGTGTAGTCGTATTCCTGGGTGTCGTAGTCGCCGGCAATCCACCAGGCGATGTGGTCGTCAGCAAGGGCGAACTGCGTGTGCTCCTCGGCTACCCGGAAATAGTCCAGATTTTTCTGCACGGGAAATTCATAGCGGAAGCCGATGCCGTCGTCATAGACGCGGAACCGCAGGTTCATCTGCCGGTCACTGGCAGGCTGTGTCATCTCGACGAACATCTCGCGGTAATGGTTGCGGATGTCCTTGTTCTCGCCCCATACGGGTTGCCAGGTCTCGTCGAAATCGCTGAATGTGACGTTCTTGAGCTCGAAACCGTCCATCAGATTGGTCGTACCTACCAGGTCCAGACCGAGGGTCGACGGTTTGATGACGGTTTTCCCTTTGTAGCTCATCTCATAGGTAGGACGGCCGTTGACGATGTCGAAGCTCAGCGACACATTCTTGTCGGGCGAAGTGACCGTCGACACCGCGCCAGCTTGAGCGGCAGCGCCAAGCATCATCGCCGCGCACACTATTATTGTTTGTTTCATGATATTGTTATATTTCAAGTTCCCACAAAAATACAAAATTTTTCCCAAACAATAACTCTATTCAAGATTCGCAAGCCGCGAATCTTGAGGTTTACCAGTTTAATTCAGTTTTTTTCGTAAATTTGCAATACCTTCGCAATCTTAGCTACAATAGCTATCTTAGCTAACTTAGCTATCTTAGCTACCTTAGCTAAAATAGCTATCTTAGCTACAATAATCACCCACAAAAACCACCCGCCATGAACCCCAACGATTTCGCCAAACCAAAAGCCAGTTACAGGAAGCTATATGTTTTCCAGAAAGCTGAGGCTATCTATGACCTTACTTATCATTTCCTTCAGGCTCATATAGCAAAATCAGACCGTACTTACGATCAGATGCTCCAGGCAGCCCGCTCCGGCAAACAGAATATTGTGGAAGGCAGATCGGATGCGGCGTCTTCTGCTGAGATGGAAATAAAGTTATTCGGTGTAGCCAAAGGCAGCCTGCCTAAGGCCGACTTTCTGAAAAACGGAGGCATCAAAGAGCAAATGTATCGCGCACGCCTCAACCACAGAAACAATAACTCCGGCTGTCACGAAGCATAATTGGGAATAAACCCCGGTTTAGGGAAAAGCCCGTAGCGCAAAATGCCTTTAACCATGGCACCGATCTCATTCCGAAGAGGGTATTTTTGCATCATCCTCACTGCCGGTTTATTCCCCGGAAGAATTTCTGCCAGATTTGCGTCCGTGGCTCCAGTCTATAATAAAACAAGGTCTTGTAATTAGTAGCAAAGTGCGAAGCAGACGGACAGAATATAGAGTCAACTCAACCCTTCAGCGCAATGCAACAAAACATGAAGGGTAAGTGCCATGAGCTCGATGCGAGACTAAGTCATACTTTGTCCAAAATGCTCTTGCATAATCAGGCGGATTTGATTAGCTTTGACCAAGACTTTGGATGTAGAAGCTTTTATGGAGAAAAGTGGTTAAATTGTTTCTTTAAACTGCTAATAATCAGGAATATTTGTAAATAGAACCGATTGGGATGTGGATGTTTGACAGCATAATTCCCATTTTAGGCATCGTTTCTTAATACTTGACATTATGTTTGATTTTAAAGCAACCTTAAGTGAAGCTGAAGAATATTCCAAGAAAGGGGATTTTGCAGTCGCGGCGTTCCATTATTGGTTAATCGGATTCGCATATGAGGATGAAGAATTCCCGTATTCTTGGACTCCTGAAATCGGAGATATAGCCAATAAGAAATTGTCTAAATTGATAGACAAACATCACGATGCTATTTTAGCATCAGAATCATATAAAAAGTTTAAGAATCACTTGAGTGATTTTCCAAACTATTGTTATTATTTTGAAAACTTTGAAGCTGCAATACATTAATTCTATACTACATCAGGATAACCAATGCCGTACTCTGTGAGCCGACTAATCTGTTAGTCTGTTTTTTATGACGCGAAGCCCTTTGTGACACTGTAGATGTCCACAAAATGTGAGGATCTACACATTTTATGTACTTATATTGTGTGTGTACACACATTTTATGTACTTAAAATGTGATTTGTGCTTGGATTGAAACGCGTTTTTTGCTAAATTCGCAGCATGAAGAGATTTGCTATTGAGACACTTGTGAAGTGGAAGAAGTCCTCACGCAGGAAACCTATGATTATCGAAGGGGCGAGACAGGTCGGGAAGACATGGCTTGTCAAGGAGTTTGCCGCCATGCACTATAAGAATATCGCTTATATTAATTTTGAAGAGCAGGTGTTTCTGAGAAATCTGTTTTCAACCGATTATGATACGGATAGAATCATCAATGCCATCAGTGCCGCCACGCATGTCAATATAATTCCGGGAGAAACGCTGATATTCTTTGACGAGATACAGGAGGCGGAGAATGGTCTCACTGCTTTGAAATATTTCAATGAAAACGCGAACGAACAACATGTCATCGCAGCTGGGAGTTTGCTGGGTATCGAATTGCATAAACATTCCTCATTCCCGGTCGGCAAAGTCCAGTTCATGACCTTGCATCCGATGAGTTTCTTTGAGTTTTTGGATGCAATGGGAGAAAACCGGTTGATGGAGATAGTCCGAAAAAAGGATTGGATCACGGTCAACATGTTTGCTCCTAAACTTTCGGAGCTTCTCAAGCAGTACTATTTTGTCGGCGGAATGCCAGAAGCCGTTCTGGCGTTCAGCGAGAATCACGATTGGATAGAAGTCAGGGATATTCAAAACGATATTCTCAAAAGCTATGACTATGATTTTTCAAAGCACGCCCCGGCGGATGTCGTGCCGAGAATAAGGATGTTATGGAATTCATTGCCGGCTCAACTAAGCAAAGAGAACCGGAAATTCATCTACGGACTTGTTAAAGAGGGAGCCCGTGCAAGAGAGTACGAGATTGCATTGCAATGGCTGTTTGATGGAGGGCTGATACGTCGTGTAAGCAATGTGACAGCCTCGCGGATACCGCTTAAAAGCTACGAGGACAAGGCAGCGTTCAAGATATATGCGATTGATGTCGGCCTGTTGGCAGCCATGAGTGGGTTGGATTCATCGGTGATAATCGAGGGAAACCGGATCTTTACGGAATTCAAAGGAGCATTGACCGAGCAATATGTGCTTCAGGAACTGCTTCTACGTCACGAGCCATTTTATTATGCCAAGAAAAACTCTCAGCTTGAGATTGATTTTCTTATTCAGGAATCGGGACAGGTCATCCCAATCGAAGTAAAGGCAGAGGAAAACCTAAAGGCGAGAAGTCTGCGTCAATTCGTAACCGACTACAAATCAGAGACTGCCTACCGGACTTCCATGTCCCTCTACCGACAGGAGTCCTGGATGACCAATCTGCCCCTCTACGCCGTGGAAACGTTATAATCGAGCAGCGCAGACCGTCCCAAGCCGCGCATCAACCAGACAAAAAGCCTATTGAAATTGTTGAGAAACAGCCTACGAGGCAATGACATTGACGGGAATTAAGCGGTCGAGATAGTTCTGTGCCAGCTGTTTCTATTCAATTTCCGCATTCGCGAAAATTGAGGTTTAATGGTCGTTTAACTATCCGAACTGAAGTTTACCACCTCCGACAATTTCTAATGTCGGGGGCGTTTGCCGTCACAATTATAATCCGAGAAAAAGTATCATATGAAATGATACGTCACATTATCCGCAGTTCGAGATTCCCATGAATCGGGAATCTCGAACTGCGGATAATGTGACGAAGCGGAAGATGCTTTGGACTTCTTGGGCCGTTTGATTTTGCCCTCGGCAATAAGCCGTTCTTTCTCGGCGCGAATGCGTTCGAGAAGCACGGATGCAGGCTCGTCGTTGGGATCTTGCGGAACCAACTTGCCGCGAATGGCGAGGTCTAATATCTTTTGACGCAGTTTCTTCGTATCCATATCATTTATTCTTTGTCCAAAAACAGATTACAAAACTCGTTAAGCTGTTGTTGCAGCCGCTCCTGTGGTATAAGAATACGTTTGTATTCAGCTATCATTGTAGGACTCAAGCTCCGGCTCATGGCATACTCAACCACAACCTTGTCTGCTTCCGGACAGAGGATAATACCAACGGAAGGATTTTCGTTGGACCGCTTGACATCTCTGTCAAGTGCTTCGAGATAGAATTCCAATTGGCCTAAATCACGGGGATCGAATTTATTTTTCTTCAACTCGACTGCCACCAGAGCCTGTATCCCTCTGTGAAAAAAGAGTAAATCAGCCTTATAGGTCGATGCACCGACTTCAAGGCGGTATTCTTGATCCATGAAAATGAAATCCTTTCCAAGTTCAAGAATAAACTGCTTCATGTGTTCTATCAGTCCATTCTTCAGTTTCGATTCACTATGTCTTTTGGGTAGATTCAGAAAATCAACGAATAGAGTATCCTTAAACATGGCCGGAGCCTTGGGATATGTTTGCAGCATACCTTTAGACATGCTTTTCTTACCTCCGAGTAACGTAGTGAACGTCTGATTGGAAATGCAACGTTTTAATTCTTTATTAGTCAGATGTTCCTTATTGGCATAAAGGATGTAGAACATTCGTTCTTCTTGACTTCTACATCTGCTGAGAATCTCCTGATGATTCGACAATGTGGTCATCTCCAATATTTTGGGCATTTGTCCCGATGCCATCGGGACAATTTGTTCAGATTCTGACTGGACAATTAAAGATGTGGTCACTTTTGAAGTTATATCACCGTCTTCTAATTGTCCAATTGTCGATTGTATAAATCCCGAATTGAGAAAATGGATGACAGTATTAGTGAATGATTGAGATGAATATTCATCATAAAACATTACCATACCGTATATACGGGTGCGACTGAAGCCTTTTATATCAGGACGTTTGGAACGAATATATTCCGAGAGCAGAGTGACTATTTTATGCTGATGTTTTTCTGAATACTATGAAATTGAAGAGAGAGTCGAGGGCCGCGTTGGCGTTCTGTTTGTTGCCGAATGCCCTTATAAGCTGGGCTGCGCGCGTTTTGTCGTCCTCTTTTATATCGTCTATAGAGCAGGCGCCATTCGATGCGATATAATCCACGACCTGACTGATAATTTCGCGTTGTTTAGGCGTAAGTTCTCGCTGAGTCTGCCCCATCCAGAGGTTGAAATACTGACGTGTTGTGCCAACTACGCTTTCAAGGCGCTCAATCTGTCGGAGAGCGAATCTTACCAACTGGATGATGTTCGTAAGGGCTTCGCGTTCCGAACTGTTGGCATAACGTTTCACTTTGTCGGGCTGGAGCACAGCGTATGAGTTCCACAATGCTCCGGGTCGGAAACCGCTGTTGGCCTGCTCCATATGGCGCTTTAGATCCTGGAGCATTGAGAATGTAATCGGTGTGCCCTCGTTATTGTAGATTATGCGCAAAGCCTCTATTTCATCGGCATGGCTGTGGCAATACTCCTCAAATGCCTGTGTCGTGGCGCTTGCATCCTCTATCGAGAATCCTTTCGATATGAGATTGTCCTCTCCGGGTTGCAGCGTCTTCACGAATCCGGCGGCAAGAATAAGAATCCACTCGCGAGCCTTCGGGTTCATTGAAAGCGGACTCACCAGCCCTTTGCGCTCGTTGTTGGGGTGGTTGACATCTATGAACGGAGGAAGATCCTGATTTTCGAGAGCCTGATATATCCGGGCGGCAAGGTCGCGCATGTCTGTGCCATGTGTGCGCAGTATGAACTCGTCGCGCTGCTCGTTGTCGGCCTTGTTATGAAGTCGTGCCAAAACACCGGCAAGACGGTTAAGGTATTCATCAGGAATATAACCGTGAGATATTTCTTCCAGTAATTTCTTTAATGTAATGCGCTGGTCAGGTTCCTCATCATGAGTCGGTATCCCTTTCGCGCTCTCTACGACTCCAACGCAATCAACGAGATAAAAACAGTCTTTTGTATCGGCGTTTGGGGTAACATTGCGAAGCGCTTCGTCACCGATTGTCCTTACACCTCGACCTTTCATCTGGATGTAAAGGGGCAGGGAGGAAACATCGCGCATGAACATCACCACTTCCAGCGGTTTGACATCCGTGCCGGTGGCGACAAGAGTACAGGTGACTGCTATGCGGAAATCCTTGTCGTTACGGAAATCCTTGATGAGCTTGTTGCTGTCGCCGCATGAATATGTGATTTTCTGCACGAACTTGTCATCATCACGCCCGAAAACCTCTTTGGCTATCTTGACAATATTGGTGGCATGAGCCTCGTTCAGCGCGAAGATCAAGGTTTTGGGTATATAGTCCATGTCAGGCTTGCGCTCAGTGAACATTTCCGTATATATGCTGTCGCGGAATGTTTCAAGCACAAGCTTAATCTGTGCCGGATTTATTATGCTCCGATTCAGTTCTTCGCGAGTGTATGTCGATGTCTCTTTGTTTTCGATTACCTCGACCGTTCCGGTATATCTTGTTTCTTTTCGGAGTTTGTCACCTTTCCTAATAGCTCCGCCATTGGTCGTTGCCTCGGTTTTGATGCTATAGACTCGATGGCCTACATTCACTCCGTCAAGTATACTCTGCTCGAGAGTATAGTTCACAACTACGTTGTTGTTGAAGAAAGCAAGAGTTTCGGGTACAGGAGTCGCAGTTAGTCCTACCAATCGTGCTGTGTCGAAATAATCAAGCACCTTTTCCCAGTTGCCGTAAATCGAGCGGTGGCACTCGTCGATTATTATCATGTCGAAATAATCGTGAGGAAGCTTCGGATTGTCTGGCAATATCACCTCAGCAGGGCCGTCTGGAGTGGATTCTTCATCGGAATCGTCTATGATCGGTTCTCCTTTAAGGAAAGCGAAGAGACGCTGAATGGTAGAGATTGTTACATTGCTGTCGGAAGGAATTTCGTTGTTTTTAAGACGAGAGACACCATATATGGTATTGAAAGCATCCCCATTCTGAGTCAGCCGGAATGTGCCGAATTCTCCTTCCGCCTGTTTGCCAAGATTGTTGCGGTCAACCAAAAAGAGCACCCTTTTCATGCCGACATGAGCGAGCATTCGATATGCAGCCATACAAGCAGTGTATGTTTTGCCGGCTCCGGTGGCCAATACCATCAAAGCTTTTTTCTGACCTATTCGGAAGCTCGCTTCCAGGTTTGTTATTGCTTCAAACTGACATTCGCGTAGGCCTTTCTTCGGAACACTTGGCAGTCCGGCAAAAGGATCCTCAATATCGAGCATCGATACGAATTTCTTTGGCGACGGCATTTTTGCAAGCAAATCGTAGTTGGATTCCGGCTGACGCATATCGCGCATATAAATATCGCGTCCGTTGGACGTCATGACGATAGGGAGCGGATTAGAGATCGTAGGATAACACGGTGGAACACTTCGGGCATAATCTTCGGCCTGATCGCAGACACATTGAGAAGTAACGTCCACTTCCGCGCGTTTTGCTTCAAGGACACCTACGGCTTTACCGTTTAGGAAGAGAAAATAGTCAGCTTCTTTATTACCTTTGAGCAGGCCCTCGCGTATAGCCGCGGCAGTCATTCCGGCCGAGTATTCCTCACGGTCGATGACATCCCAGCCTGCATCCGCAAACATACGGTCTATTTTCAGTCTTGCCTTTTCTTCCGGTGTCATATGCGCATAATCTGATATTATCGGAACTTCAGAATCAAAAAAATAATCATTCCGGTTTCATTGCGTGTTCCATCTCTTTCTTGCCATAACTTGGCCCGATTGCGAATAATACAAATTTAGTGATTTATTCTGAAACGACCATAATCATATTCAGAAAATCTGACTTAACCATTGAGAATCGCGAGCTTCCTTAATATAGTTATACCTCATTCACAATTTTTATTATATTTGCAGAGTATTTGGGATTAAGTAATAACAAGATGGAAAGCCAGCTTTTGTAAAAACACAACTGCATAGCCAGCGGCAAAGAATATGCATACATCTTCAAATTTATTGGTTCATGAGATTGATTTTTAAAATATTGAAATGGCTAATAATAATTTTTGTAGGAAGTTCGGTGCTTGCCGTGGCAGTGTACCGATTTGTGCCGGTCAAGGTCACGCCGCTGATGCTCATCAGAGACATCCATCCGGTGGGTTCTGACAGTCAGAAAGAGATGCAACGTCATTGGAAACATGATTGGGTGTCGCTCGACAGGATGTCGAAATGGATGCCCAAGGCTGTAGTCGCTTCAGAAGATAACAGATTCTACACCCATCATGGTTTCGACACTACCGAAATCAGGAAAGCCATGGAGGAAAGCAAAAACGGCGGCAGGCAACGAGGCGCAAGCACAATCTCACAACAGACTGCCAAAAACGTGTTCCTATGGCCCGGCCATAGCTGGATCAGGAAAGGTCTCGAGGCATATTTCACTGTACTGATCGAGTTGATGTGGCCAAAGGAACGAATAATGGAGGTATACCTAAATTCCATAGAAATGGGGCCGGGAATCTACGGGGCTCAGGCCGCGGCAGAGTATTATTTCGGTTGTACTGCCGAGAATCTTTCCAAGCGACAATGTGCCTTGATTGCCGTCTGTCTGCCTAATCCTATAAAACGCAATCCCTCGAATCCGACACCCTACCTTAACAGACGTGCTTCCAAAATAATGCACTATATGGCACTATAGGCCCACCTTGAACGCGGAGTGTAATTTAGGTGGAGGTTGAAGACCTCCGTTCCATATCGGCTCCGTTAAGGTTGCCCGCTGTGTACTGCGTTCATAGGTTGCACGTACCGGAGCAAGCCCACCCAGATAATGACTCCCGGCCCTCTATGCCGTCGAAACGTTATAATCGAGTGGCGTGGGCTGCTGTCTGAAATTTGGAAGGTGGCGGATTTATTTGGTGGTTTGAGGATTTATTTGTAGTTTTGTGCTAACAAAGCTGTTAAACAAAACGGATAAACAATTATGACAACAGATAAATCCATTCAACCCGTTGATACTGAGGCTGCGATTCTGGCTGCCGCCGAGGCAGAGTTCATCGACAAGGGGTTTGCCGGTGCCCG
>JAQXIE010000029.1 GCA_029007645.1 Bacteroidales bacterium | reverse complement strand
GAGCCTGTGCCTTCTGAGCGTCATCATTACCGTTCCATGCATAGAATACTTTAAGATTCAATGCCGTAGCCTCCTCCTGTGTCAGAACGGTCTCGACTTTGTTGGAATCGATCTTCACGACACGGTAAGGAATTTCGATATAGGTCTCGTAGCACTTGACGTTGGCCGTATCCGTGATACCTTTGTAGGTATACTTCACAGGTTCGGGATCAACTGTAGTACCGTCGATGGTGTATTCCGTCATCGGAGTTACTGCCATACCTCCCTCAAAAGCTATCTTAACACGACCCTTGACTTTGTCACCTACCTTGTAGCCTTCAAGCTTAAACGTGAACTCTCCATTGGAAACTGTGGTCATCTGTTTCTCATTGAAACCGTTGGTTTCATCCCAGAAATAAGCCAGACCCAAGTTTCCTCCGGGATAATTCTCGGGATTATTGAAATGCGCGGTCACAGTCACATAAGTGCCGTCCCAGCTGTATTTCAAATATCCATCGCCATAGAGTGTGCCGTCAGAAGCTTGAGCAGCCGTGAAGTTGATTATCTTCTCGCCCGTAGAGGGATCGGGATCAACAACTGTCTCTTCGGTTACGGTCACGGTAATGGCCGATGACTCGTAGGTCTTATTGTCGGTAGTTGTCACCACAGCCTTTACGCTGTATGATCCGGCTGCGGGAGCCGTCCACTCGTAAGTGTACTTGTCGTTGGCTACAGTAGCGTCATAGGCGTTATCCCCTACTTTCACCTGAACCTTGGAGATGGTGCAATTCTGATACGTCGGAGTGACTGTGAAGGTCACCTTCTCGTCCTTCTTGCAACTCGACGCGCTTGCAGCGATAGCAACGGTCATCGAGGGAGTAGCCTCTTCGGCAACAGTCACGGTAACAGCCGACGACTCATAGGTCTTGTTATCGGAGGTGGTAACCACAGCCTTGACGCTGTATGAGCCTACAGCAGGAGCCGTCCACTCGTAAGTGTACTTGCCGTCGGCCTCGGTAGCGTCATAGGCGGTCTCGCCTACTTTCACCTGAACCTTGGAGATGGTGCAATTCTTATAGGTCGGAGTGACAGTGAAGGTTATCTTCTCGTTCGGCTTGCATGAAGTTGCGCCGGCGGCGATCTTCACAGTCATCGAAGGTGTCGGATCGACGCTGGGTTCTTGCGGGTTGAGGTTCTTGTAGAAGAACACATTATCGATTTCCAGCAGAGCTCCTGCACGGGTGCCGGCGTTGGCAGTGAATATGTTGCCTGTGAAACCTGTTCCGAGATTATGGCCCGTAAGCTTGCTCACCGGTATGTCGATATAATACCATTCGCCGTTGCGGGTGAAGTCGGTGATATATCCATCGCCCTCCTTGCCGAGAGTCAATGTAGCACTTCCGACTCCGAACTTGTATGCCTGATGCGACATATAGTCCTTGTCGCGGATAGCGAAATGCAGATAATAGTTCTCTTCGCTGCTTAGCACGGAGAGGTCGAGAGCGTTCTTAACCTCGTAACCGGAACCGGACCATTTCTTGCTTGTAACCTTCAGCGACTTGAATTCCTCGGCCGCATTGAAGGAGTTGTTGCCGGTGCCACCGGCTTCCTCCAGAGTCTGTTCCCAGATATTGAATACCATACCGGAATCGGTGGTGTCGTATCCGGAACGGATCTTGCCGTTCATGCTATTGCGCACGCTGGCGGAAATTTCGATAGGAATGATATCGGCGGCATTGCTGAAATCAAATGTCGCGGCATTGTTGACGACGGCCTTGGAAACATAGTTGCCGCAGGGAGTATCGTCGGTGATGTCATCCGCATTCTTGGCATCATTACGATAGAAGAACACGTTGTCGAACTGCACCTGCGCATTCTTTGTGCCGCCGGTGCTGATGGTGAAGATATTTTCGGAGAAAGCGCTGGCATTGTCGAACAACGGGTCGGAAATGACCTTGAGAGCCGACACGGGAATATCGAATGCATACCATTCGCCGTCACGGCGGTAATCGCCGACAGCAGTAGCAGCGTTACCGATAACGAACTGAGCTTTACCGATGCCGATTGTCTGGTTGGCGTGCATCAGGATATCGTTACCCTTCATGGCGAAGTGCAGCCAATATTTGTTGGCGTCGTCGGTCAGGAAGCTGATGTCCTTAGCGCTGCTAAGCTTGACAGCGGCACCCGACCAGCCCTGAGCACCCACACTTAAGGCGGTGTAATTTCCCTCTTCGCCCATGGAGTTGGTGCCTGTGGCCTCCATCTGGTCATAGGTCAGATTGTCACCTTGTTTCCAGTTATAGAAATCCGCATTGCCGCCTCCGGCGTTGAGATTCAGCTTGATTTTGCCGCTCATTGCGTCGAGAGCCGCGGGCGAAGCCATAACCGGCACATACTCGTAACCGTTGGTGAAGTCAAAGGTGCTGGTATTGTTCTCAAGAGCCTTGGATGCGTAACGGCCAATCACGGTTTCGGTGTCGGTCGTAGGCACGTCGACTATCGGAGCTGCCGACTTGTAGAAGAATACGTTGTCAAACTGTATGCGTGTTCCGCCGAAACCGCCTGATTTGACGGCAAATACGTTGCCTTCGAAGCTGCTGGCGTTGTCAAACAAGGTCGGATTGATGCTGCGGAGCACCTTCAGGGGAATGTCGAAAGAATACCACTGGCCGTCGCGAGGATAGTCGCCGAGCGTGACGCCCGAACCACTCCTGCCGATATTGAACTCGACGTTGCCGACAGTAATGGTATGCGTGCGGTGCGCGTTGAGATCGGCGCCCTTCATCGAGAAGTGGAGCACATAACTGTCGTCAGCCAGCATGCTCAGATCCTTTCCATTGCCCGCCGATGAGGCATAACCCGCGCCGGACCAACCTTTCGTGCCCACTTCCAGAGCAGTGTATGCTTCGCTGAAACCGAACGAGTTTACGCCCTTGGTTGACACCGCAGAGTAAGTATTTTCCCAGATATAGAAGAAATTCTTTGAGTTGTCGACATTATAATTGGCTATGATCTTGCCGTTGAAGCTGTCGGTGACACCCTGCGAGGTGGCGATCAGCACGACGTCGCTTGCATTGTTGATGTCAAATGTGGAGTTGCCGTTGGAGTCCAGAGCTTTCTTGCCCCAGAGACCCGGTTTGGTATCGGGATCCTCGGGATAAACATCCTGATCTTCCTCGCTGACATCGGCCTTGTTGAAGGTGTAATCGGAATCACCCTGAGGCTGCGAGATACGCACCCAGTCCACGAGCATCTGTGCCGGAAGAGTGGCCGTAATGCCATTTGCTTCAAAGATACCGGGGAAGGAGCCGCCGACTGCCACATTGAACAGGATGTGGAAATTCTTATGGAAATAATGTCCGGGATCCTTGTCGGTTGCAACCGACGATATGTTCATTTCATAGTAGGGCGTCGTGGCATTGTCGAGATACATCGAAATCTTCTCCTTGTCCCAGACACAGGTGAATAGGTGATACTGGCCGTCCTGCACACTGTGAGGAGCGTTGCCGGCCTTGGCATAGCTGGGATATCCGCCATTTTCGTAATATCCCCAGTGGCATGCGCCGTTCATGTACTTCTCGGTGTCGTTGGTTCCGTTCCAACCGTCCTTATGTCCCATTTCGAGGATATCAATCTCGCCGCACTGAGGCCAGGGGTTGGTTCCGATGTTCTCGCCGAGCATCCAGAAAGCGGGCCAGAGACCTTTGGCGGTCTTGGGCAGCTTGATACGTGCCTCCAACTTGCCGTGGGTGAAGTAAACTTTGCCACGCGAGTTGATGCGTCCGGAAGTGAATGCTTTGCCCGAACGGGCCTCGCGCGACGCGGTCAGCACAAGATTGCCGCCGCTCACAGATACGCCTTCGGGACCATAATACTGCAACTCGTTGTTGCCGCCGCCGCTGGTATTTGTCTCGATGTTCCACTTCGTGCCGTCAAGGACACTGCCTGTGAAATCATCGTACCATACCGTCGACCAGCCTGCAGGGTCGGAGGACTGACCCGTCAGGGTCTGTGCCTGCAATTTCCCTGCGCCTGCCAGCACCATTACGGCGCCGAGCAGACTGGAAAATTTTGTTAGGTTCATGACATGTATTAGGTTATTGTTAGACTAATTGGTTGTACCATCCCTGCGGATGGCCATTCATATTAATTCGCAATATATCAATATATTTGGTATTAGATTTTGGTATTCGGATTTTTAAGGAGTAAGTTGTTATGTTTTCAGCAGGAATTGTCGGAAGCTGTCGAAATCGGCGGGTATCGGCACGGATTGCTTGGTGCCGCGCATGAAATCGGCGAGTTTCTCGGGGATTCTGACATCGTGTCCGGTAATGGCCTCCACAGTCTCCTTGAACTTTGCGGGATGAGCGGTTTCGAGGAAGATGCCTGTTTCACCGGGACGGAGGTATTCCTGTAGAGCCCTGTAGGCGACAGCGCCGTGCGGGTCGAGCTGATAACCTGTCTGTGCGAGAGTGTCGCGCAAAGTCTCGGAGATCTGAGCATCGGTATAGGTGCATCCGGAGACATGGTCGCACACGCGCCCATGGTCATGGCCGTAAAGGTCGAGGACACGGGCGAAATTGCTGGGATCGCCTACGTCCATGGCGTTGGCGATGGTCTGTACCGACGCGCGGGGCGAGTATACCCCGGTCTGCAGATACTGGTAGAAAATGTCGTTGGCATTGTTGGCGGCGATGAAGCGCTTGATGGGCAAGCCCATGCGCTGGGCTATCAGACCGGCGGTGATGTTGCCGAAATTTCCGCTGGGTACGCACACCACGACATTGCTCATATCGGCGCCGGAAGCGGCCAACTGCGCCCAGGCGTGGAAATAGTAGAACATCTGGGGCAGGAAGCGGGCCACATTGATGGAATTGGCCGAGGTGAGCATCATGGCCTCGTTAAGCTCCGGGTCGAGGAACGCGCTTTTCACCAGAGCCTGGCAGTCGTCGAAATTGCCGTCGACCTCCAGCGCCACAATGTTGCGGCCCAAGGTCGTGAACTGCGATTCCTGGATGGGGCTCACCTTTCCCTTGGGATAGAGCACGAAAACCCGGACTCCGTCGACGCCGAGGAAACCGTTTGCCACGGCGCTTCCGGTATCGCCGGAGGTAGCTACCAGCACATTGACCGTACGGTCGCTGTTGTTGCGGTTGAAATACCCGAGCAGGCGGGCCATGAACCGTGCGCCGACATCCTTGAACGCCAATGTGGGGCCATGGAAAAGCTCAAGCGACCATATACGGTCGTTGACCCTGACCAGAGGGATCGGAAAATTCATAGCGTCGCGGGTCAGCGACTCGAGAGCCTCGCGATCGACGTCCTCGCCGAAGAGCGCGCGGGCCACCTCGGCGGCGATATCTGCAAGCTCCATGCCGGGAAGCCGGTCAAAGAACTCCGCCGGGAGCTGCGGGATGCTCAGAGGCATATACAGACCCCGATCGGGAGCAAGGCCCTTGACTACGGCCTCCTCGAGCGTTACTTCGGGAGCTGTCCCCGTGGTACTACGATATTTCATATTGTTCTGTCGTTCTGTTGCTGGGAAAGCAATTGTTTAACGTAAAAATTCTTTAATAAACCGGTCACCTTCGAGCAATCCGAAGCAACCACCGGCAGCGGCCTTCTCGGAGTAGACGGTCACGTCGTCGGGGCTGTCGCCGGGACGCCATATCACGAACGGCACGGGATCGGAGGTATGCGTCTTGATCCGGCAAGGCGTGGGATGGTCGGGCAGCAGGGCCACAGCCACTTTTTCGCCCGATTTGTCGAGTTCGGCAAGTAGCGGGCCGAGAATGCGATGGTCCAGATTCTCGACGGTAAGTTTCTTGAGCCCGGCGTCGCCCTCATGGCCGGCTTCGTCGCTTGCCTCGATATGGAGGAAAACGAAATCGGCGCCGTCGCGCAGGGCCTGCAGAGCGGCTTGCAGCTTTCCTTCGTAATTCGTGTCGTAAAGGCCTGTGGCGCCCTCGACCCATACGGGTTTCAGGCCGGCATAGACGCCGATACCCATTATCAGGTCCACAGCCGAAATCACCACGCCCTTGCGGATGCCGAACAGCTCGGCCATCGTCGCCATGGCGGGCTTGTATCCGGGACTCCAGGGCCAGATGCTGTTGGCGGGATCCTTCCCCTCGGCGATGCGGCGCAGATTCACGGGATGGTTGACTAATACCTGCTGCGAACGGAGGATTAGGTCGTTGATATATTCGGCGGTTTCGGCAGCCTCGGGGCATTCGGGACGTACCATGACATCGGCCGCGGGCGTGCCGGGCACATCATGCGGCGGCGTGCACACAAGACGTTTGTCGGCGTTACGGATCTTGAGGAGATGACGGTAACTTACACCGGGAAAGAATGTTGCCCGGCTGTCGCCGAGTTTTTCGTTGAGTGCCTGAATAAGTTCCGAGGCTTCCTCGCTTGAGATATGACCGGCGGAGTGGTTTTTGATCACCCCATCGGGAGTGATGCAGATAAGGTTGCACCGCAGAGCCATCTCGTCGGGAGCGATGTCGATTCCCATGCTTGCGGCTTCGAGTGAGCCGCGGCCTTCGAAGACGGTCGGCAGGTCATAGCCAAGCAGCGAGAGATGAGCGATTTCGCTTCCGGGGGCAAAACCCTCGGGCACAGTGGCCAACAGGCCGCTGCGTCCGCGGCGCACCAGCTCATCCATAGCCGGCGTGTCGGCCGCCTCGATGGGCGTCAGCCCTCCGAGTTCTGCGCAAGGCTCGTCGGCCATGCCGTCTCCCAATACTATAATATACTTCATCTCAGCCTCTGTGTCATCGGATATTTGCAATGCTTATAATATCGGCGAACACACCGGCGGCCGTGACTTCGGAACCTGCGCCGTAGCCCTTGATCACCATCGGGTGTTCCATGTAGCGTTCGGTGGTCAGCATTATGACATTATTGCTGCCGGCCAGATTGTAGAACGGATGGTCGGCGCCGATACGCCTCAGACCTACGCTGAGACGGCCCTGGTCGAGAGCGGCGACAAAGCGGAAATGCTCGCCGTTGCGGGCAGCCTCCTGCCGCGCCAGCTCGAAGTCCCGGTCGAGCGCCGACACCTTCGGGATAAATTCCTCGGCCTCCCCCTCGAACATCTCGGCGGGGATAAAGAGTTTCTTCTCCACATCCTCCTGGCTGACACTGTAGCCGGCCTCACGGGCCAAAATCACGATCTTGCGCACCACATCCTTGCCGCTCAGGTCGATGCGGGGATCCGGTTCGGTGTATCCGGCCTCCTTGGCCATCATTATGGCCTTGCTCAACGGCACATCGGCGTCAAGGACATTGAATATGTAATTGAGCGTGCCCGAAAGCACGGCTTCTATTTTCAGTATCCTGTCGCCGGAATTGATCAGCGAATTGATCGTGTTGATGATGGGCAGACCGGCGCCGACATTGGTCTCGAACAGGAACTTGGCGTCCTTGCGACGCGCCGTGTCCTTGAGGCGCAGGTAGTTGGCATAGTCGGACGAAGCGGCGATCTTGTTGGCCGTCACGACGCTGACATTGTGCGACAGGAGGTCGTTGTAAAGCGCAGCCACTTCGGCCGAAGCCGTACAGTCGACGAAGACGGAGTTGAAGATGTTCATCTTCAGGATTTCGTCGCGGAGCGCAGCGGGACCGGAAGGCACTCCTTTGGTCTCCAGCAGGCCCCGAGGATCGGAGATGTCAAGCCCGTCGGGATCATAGACGGCCTTGCGGCTCGAGGCGATTCCCACGACATTGATGCGCAGGTTCTTGTCGGCGAGGAGCTTCTCCTGCTGCTTGGCTATCTGCAGGAGCAGACTGCGGCCCACGTTACCCACACCGGCCAGGAAGAGGTTGAGCACCTGCGAATCGGACAGGAAGAAGGAATCGTGGATCACATTGAGGGCCTTGCGCAGACTGGAACGCTTGATTACGAACGAGATGTTGGTCTCCGAGGCGCCCTGGGCGCACGCTATGACATTGATTCCGTTGCGGCCAAGGGTATTGAAGAGCTTGCCGGCCACGCCCGTGGCATGCTTCATGTTCTCGCCCACCACGGCCACGGTGGCCAGATCATGCTCGGCCACGATATCGTTGAACATGCCCGAAGCCAGTTCGGCGGCAAACTCATCCTTGAGCGTGCGGACCGCCAGCTCGGCATCGGCGTTGCGCACAGCCATGGTGGTATTGTTTTCCGATGCCGCCTGCGACACCAGGAACACACTTACACCATTGGCAGTCAATGCGTTGAAGATACGGGAGTTCACACCGATCACACCGACCATGCAGGGGCTGGTGATCGTGACCAGGCAAGTGTCGTTGATCGACGATATACCCTTGATGGCCTTGAATCCGGGACCGGAGTGGGGAGCGTCGTTGCTGATGCGCGTGCCGGGAGCGGATGGATTGAACGTATTCTTGACAAGAACCGGGATGTTCTTGTGATATACGGGGTAGATTGTGGGAGGATAGATCACCTTTGCGCCGAAGTTGCAGAGCTCCATTGCCTCGGTGTAGGAGAGCTCGGAGATAACATAAGCGTTGTCGATGACCCTGGGGTCGGCGGTCATAAAACCGTCGACGTCGGTCCAGATCTCAAGCACATCGGCATCGAGCGCGGCGGCGATAATTGCGGCGGTATAGTCGCTTCCGCCGCGGCCCAGGTTGGTCACCTCGCCGTTCTGGTCTGTGGCCAGGAAGCCACCCATCACAGCAGTGTTCCACTGGCGCGACGCCACTTTCTCCTGAATCAGTTCGCCGGTGAGCTTGGAATCGAGCACGCTCGTATGGTGCGGGCCCTCCTTGGTGCGTATAAAAGTCCGGGAGTCGAAGTGAGTGGCATCGGAAATGACATTGGCGACGATCAGGCTGGAGAGTCGTTCGCCGTAGCTGACAATGATGTCGAGGGCTCGCGGCGAGAGGTCGCGCAGCAGCATTACGCCCTTGAAGATATTGCCCAATTCGTCGAGCATCATCTTGACCAGGGCCATGGTGGACGTACGTCTCGCTTCGGGCACGACGCTGTTGATCATGGAATAATGGCGTTCCACGATACGGGCGTAGGAGTCGAGATAGGATATATCGTCGGCGACGGCCAGCCGGGCCGTGGAGATCAGCAGGTCGGTGATACCGCCCAACGCCGAAACAACCACGACCTTACGGTCCGGGATTGATTCTACTATTTTTCTGACATTGGCGAGACCCTGGGGCGAACCGACCGAAGTCCCGCCGAATTTCAGCACTTTCATACGGAATTGTTATTTCTGCAGTTTGGCCGAGGCTTCCTTGATTCTGGCCATAGCCTTGCGGATATTGTCGTCGCTTGTGGCGAACGAAAGGCGGATGTAGCCGGGAGCACAGAATGCGCCACCGTCGACGGTGCCGACATTGGCTTCCTCGAGCAGATACATCACATAATCGGCGCTCGTGTCGATGCGGCGGTCGCCGACATGTGTGCCGAGCAGCGCGGTGACATCGGGGAAGAGATAGAAAGCGCCGTCGGGACGGGCAGCCTTCCATCCGGGGATCTCGGCGGCCAGCTGGCAGATGAGGTCGCGGCGGCGTTCGAACGCCTGACGCATCTCCTCGACGCATTCCTGGGGGCCGAGATAGGCGGCTTCGGCAGCCTTCTGGGCGATGGAGCTTGCACCGGAGGTCATCTGACCCTGCAGCTTGGAGACGGCCTTGGCCACCTCGGCCGGAGCGGCGATATAACCGATACGCCATCCGGTCATGGCATAAGCCTTCGACACGCCGTTGGCAATGATGACGCGGTCGGCCATCCCCTCGCAGCGGGCTATGCTCGCCACGCCGCCGACATAATTGATATTTTCGTAGATTTCATCCGAGAGGACGGTGACCAGGGGATGCTTTACGAGCACGGCGGCCAGCGCGTCGAGTTCCTGGCGGGAATAGACAGCGCCGGTAGGATTACTGGGGCTGTTGAGCATCAGCAGGCGTGTGCGCGGCGTGATGGCGGCTTCCAGTTCGTCGGCCGTCATTTTCAGACCGTTCTCGGGCTTGGTGGCCACAGTGACGGGCACGCCTTCGGCCAGCTTGACCATCTCGACATAGCTGACCCATGCCGGAGTCGGGATGACTACCTCATCGCCGGGATTGATCAGGGCCAGCAGCACATTGGCCAGCTCATGCTTGGCGCCGTTGCCCACGACGATCTGCGAGGGAGCGAACTCCAGGCCGTTCTCCTTGCGGAGCTTGCCGCATATCGCCTCGCGCAGACTCAGATATCCGGCAACCGGTGTATAGCGCGAATAATTCTCATCGATTGCTTTCTTGGCCGCCTCCTTGATAAAATCGGGCGTATTGAAATCGGGCTCGCCGGCTGTCATGCCTATCACATCGACGCCCTGTGCCTTCAGTTCGTTGGTCTTGGCAAGCATCGCCAGTGTCGCTGACACCGACAGACTCTCAACTCGCTTGGATATCTGTATCATAGTTTTTGCTGATTTATTCCCACAAATAAATTAAAATTCCCACAAATTTACCGATTATTTGCGACATAGACAACATTATGTCCCTTTCGTCGCGAATATTTGAGCATTTTACTTCCGATAACCCACGGCTCTTTCATTTAACACTAAATAGATGACATAGTATCCCTTTTCCGGTTCAATGCGAATCCGGCAATTTTAGAGGCTGAATGTCAACAATACATCCTTGAGCTGGAATCATAGAGATATCAAGGCACGGAACTGACCGCAAAAGCGAGCTTTTAGCCTGCACTGAATATACAGAAGCTCACAGAAGTGAATTTAAATTTCAGGCCTTAGTGATGGCTATGTCTCTTAAGACTTCTGACTTCTGACTTACTTTTGCCGTAGCCACAGACCCTGCTGACGCAGGGGACTGAACTTGCTCAGAATATAAGCGTGAAGGTCATCGCGAAGAGTTTATATCTCTGGCAATGAAGTAGATACCTCGAAGAGGTTGTTTCTCATTAACCCCACGATGGACGGGACAGCGTCAGCTGGCACCGGCCTTCGTGGGGACAAGCAGGAGCGATACGACTTGGTCGGAGACCATGTTTCTGTACTGTTTGTACAGCATGATGTGACTTCTGGATCCTTAAGGCGAGCAACATGGTCTCCGACCAAGCTGTGCTCCGCATGATATACACCCACGAAGGCTGTCAGTGCGCTTCGCTTCCTTCAGCCATCGTGGGGTTAATGAGAAACAACCTCTCCGAGGTATCTACCTCATTGTCAGCGCTATACAATCCCAACAAAGGCTTCATTACCAGCGCTATGAACTTTCCACGATGAACGGAATCAAGTCAACTTTTGCCAGGTTTAGCTCCGAACTACAGTCAACCCAAACAAGGAAAAGACACGTGCCGTGACATCAGCTTCATTTTTGTTTCCAGACATACAGGCGGTCGCCGGGACGCGTCTTGGCCGGAACGGGCAGTGAAAAGAGCTGACCCTTGACTACCTTGTCGACCGGTTTGAGGTCGAATCGCAGTTCTTCGACCTTGAAGATCAGCGCTCCTGTGGTGTGACCTGTCACAACAACCTCGTCGCCCACCTTTAGTTCGCCGGCCTCCATCAGGAACTCGCCGACGCCGAGGCGCGAGTAGTAGCGTCCGCCCTTGGCGGCGTATTGCTTGACGCGCGTGGCCGACGAGCCGTACTTGGCACTCCACTCGCCCAGGCGCTGACCCATGTAGTATCCGTTCCAGAACCCGCGGTTGAACACCTTGCCGAGACGCTGGTCCCAGGCCTGGACCAGAGCTTCGGAGTAGGTTCCGTCGCATATGGCCTGTAAGGCCTCGGAGTAGCAGCGCACCGTCTCGAACACATATTCCGGACCGCGGGCGCGTCCTTCGATCTTGAACACGCGTACGCCGGCTCGCACCATCTCCGGAAGGAAATGAATGGTTTTCAAGTCCTTGGGACTCATAATGTATTGATTCTCGATATCGAGCTCCTCGCCGGTTTCGCGGTCGCGGACCGTATAGGCCCGGCGGCAGATCTGGTTGCAGGCGCCGCGGTTGGCCGAGGAATTCATCTCGTGAAGCGACAGATAGCATTTACCGCTGACGGCCATGCAGAGCGCGCCGTGGCAGAACATCTCGATACGCACGGGCCGGCCGTCGGGCCCGAGTATCGGATCTTCCTGGATATGGCGGTAAATTTCAGCGACCTGCGACATGTTGAGTTCGCGCGCCAGCACCACGACGTCGGCCCACCGGGCGTAGAACCGCACGGCCTCGGTATTGGAGATGTTGCACTGCGTGGAGATATGCACGGGCATGCCCGTATCGGCGCAGTAGCTGATGGTGGCGATATCTGTGGCGATGATGGCGGAGATGCCGGCCTGCCTGGCGCGGTCGACTATTGCATGCATCCGTTCGACATCCTCGTCGTAGATGATGGTATTGACGGTGAGATAGGTCTTAACGCCTCGGCCTGTACAGAAGGCGGCGATTTCGGACATGTCGTCGAGCGTGAAATTGCTGCTGCTGCGCGAGCGCATATTGAGGCCTTCGATACCGAAATACACGGCGTCGGCACCTGCCTCGACGGCGGCCGCCAGACTTTCGCGGCTCCCGACGGGGGCCATTATCTCAAAATCTTTTCTTTCCATAATAGATAGTCACCGCGCCGAAAGTGAGCGATTTCCAGCGACAGGCGTCGAAACCGGCGCCGCGCATCAGGAGGGTCATGGCCTCGCGCTGCGGACATGCGGCAATGCTCTGCGGCAGATAGGTGTAGGCGCTTTTGTCGCCCGAAACGAACCGCCCCAGCAGCGGAATAAGTTTGTGCGAATAGAATAGATACAATGATTTCAGCAGGGGGTTGACGGGCTCGGAGAGTTCGATGACACATATGGTGCCACCGGGACGGAGCACACGTGCCATTTCGGCGAGACCGCGGTCAAGATGCGCGAAATTGCGCACACCGTAAGCCACGGTCACCATGTCGAAGCTATTGTCGGCATAGGGCAGCTGCAGAGAGTCGCCCTGCTCGAAACTGACCCTCCGGGCATCGGCGGCGGGCAGCGAAGCGGCTTTGCGCCGCGCCACCGTGAGCATACCCTCCGACAGATCCACGCCGCAAACCCGCGCGTCGGGAAACCGCCGCAACAGTTCGAAGGCGACATCGCCCGTGCCCGTGGCCACATCGAGTATCGACCCCACAGGAGCCTCGCCCGCTTCCTTGCCGGCTATGGTCAACGCCCGGTTGCGCCAGTAGCGGCACAGCCCGAACGTCATGGCATTGTTCATAAAATCATAGGCCGGGGCAATGGAGTCGAACATCTCCTCGACCTGCTCCCGCTTCTCCCCCGGACGGTAAGGCGTGACGCCTTCAACCTTTGGCTCCATTCCGGATATCAGAGTTTTTTGAAGTATGAGCGGCGACGACGGTGCTGCCGGGGCTCAAAGGCCTCCCACTGGCTCTGAACCTTGGCATTGGTCTCCATCTCGGGATTGGACTCGGCGTAGACGTAGCCCTTGCGGATATACTGCGGGATCAGATCCTGGAACAGCATGGCGTTGACGCCCTTGTTCTGATAATCGGGATGTATGGCCACGAGCAACAGATCAACGCGGTCGTTTTTGCCTTTCAGGGCCTTGAGCAGGTGCGTCCAGCCGAAGGGGAACAGCTTGCCGCCCGACTTCTGCAGACCGCGGCTCAGCGACGGCATCGAGATGCCGACACCCACCAGCTTGTCATCGCCGTCGACGATAAGCGTCACAAGGTCCAGATCAAGCAGATTCAGATAATAATCGATATAATAATCAATCTGACGTTCGGTGAGCTGCGAATACTGATACAGGTTCTTGTAGGCCTCGTTGATGAGATGGAACAGAGCATGACCGTATTCTTCCTTGATGGCCTTGCGCTGCTTATATTTCAGGACACGCAGATTATACTTTTTGCTTACCAGCGTGGCTATGCGGTCGAAGCGCTCGGGAATCTTGTCGGGCACCTTCATCTGGAACTCCATCCAGTCGGACTCCTTGTCATAGCCCAGAGCCTCGAGATGGCCGGCGTAGTAAGGATAGTTGTAATTGGTGGCCATGGTGGAGAGCTCCTCGAAACCCTCGATCAGAAGGCCCTCGCGATCCATGTCGGTAAAACCGAGGGGACCGATGATGCGATCCATACCCTTGGAGCGAGCCCATTGCTCGACGGTCGACATAAGCGCGGTCGACACTTCCTTGTCGTCGACAAAGTCGAGGAATCCGAAGCGGGCCGTTTTCTTGCCCGTGCTCTCGCAGACCTGGCTATTGATGATACCGGCCACGCGGCCGACGGGCTTGCCGTCGCGATAGGCCATAAAATATTCGCTCTCGCAGAAATCGAACGCCGGGTTCTTGCCGGGACTCAGGGTCTCGATTTCGTCCATCATGAACGGGGGCACGTAATAACGGTTGCCCTTGTAGAGGTCATTCTGGAACTCGATGAACCGGCGCAGGTTCGGCCGCGTCGGTTCGATCCTCTTTATTTCAAGTTTAGATTTCAGTTTAGATTTCAGTTTAGATTTCATTTGTATCAGGTTATCTGGCGGTCAGCCAGATCAGGAGTGCGACCATAAAAACGATAAAGACGCAGATGAATACGTACATCTGCCCGGAGTTGCGCCGCTCGACGGCCAGCTGCACGTCGGCCATGTTCTTGTAGCGGCTATCCTTGCCGATGCATCGGTTGGCTATGCGCCGCAGTCTGGGCAGCGACGTCGGCAGGTGATCGAGCACCTCGTTGAGGACACGGCCATAGCTGGCCACATCCTCGGCGGCCTCGCTGACAGTCATCCTGTCGTTCTGTGCGTATCCCACGTTGATCAGCTTCAGGTTCTCGGTATATTCGGTGAAGATGATATTGTCGGGGGTCACCGGATCGTGCACTATATGATTCTCCTGAATATACTCCATGGCGTCGATCAGCTGGGTCTCGAGCCGGTGCACAATCTTGGGCGTCAGTCGGCGCTCATCGATGAGCCGGCGCAACGAATAGCCGTATACATCGTCGGTAATGATGGCCATTCCCACACCGGGCACCATCTCCAGGTCGTTGACCATCACGATGTTGGGATGCGACAGATTGTAACGGGTATCGAACTCCGTTTCGAGCATCTGCCGGAATTCCGGCTTGTCGGCATACTCCTTTTTCAGAGCCTTGAGCATAACCCACTTGCCATGCTTGCGCACGGTGTAGACATCATAGTACTTCTCGCCCCATTCGGGGAGCAGAGTCAGTTCCGACCATTTGCCGCTGGGGTCGTCGATCGGGATGCTTTTCTCATCCTTGCTGACGTAGCCCTTCTGGGCCGGCGACATGTCGGGATGGGAATATTCCTTGTTTTGCAGTGGGTTGATCATAAAGGTAAGGTATTTGTGGCTCAGTCAATAATATCGAAGCCGGTGTATTTGCGCAGGCATTCGGGAACGATGATGCCCTCGGGGGTCTGATTGTTCTCGAGCAGGGCGGCCACGATGCGGGGCAGCGCGAGGGCTGAGCCGTTGAGCGTGTGGCAGAGCTGGATCTTCTTGTCAGCGTTACGGTAACGGCATTTGAGGCGGTTGGCCTGATAAGTTTCGAAGTTGGATACGGAGGAAACCTCGAGCCAGCGTTTCTGAGCGGCGCTCCACACCTCGAAGTCGAACGTGATGGCCGAAGTGAAGCTCATGTCGCCGCCGCAGAGGCGCAGGATGTGCCAGGGCAGACCAAGCTTTTCGAGCAGTCCCTGCACGTGGGCCTTCATCTCCTCGAGCGCGGCATAGGAATTCTCGGGTTTCTCGATGCGCACGATCTCAACCTTGTCGAACTGATGCAGACGGTTCAGGCCGCGCACGTCCTTGCCGTAGCTGCCGGCCTCGCGGCGCCAGCAGGGCGAGTATGCGCAGTTCTTCTTGGGCAGCTCGGCCTCGGGGATGATGACGTCGCGATAGATATTGGTGACGGGCACCTCGGCCGTCGGGATCAGGTAGAGGTTGTCGAGGTTGACATGGTACATCTGACCCTCCTTGTCGGGGAGCTGACCGGTGCCGTAACCCGATGCCTCGTTGACCACAAAGGGAGGCTCCACCTCGACATAACCGGCCTTCCAGGCCTCGTCGAGGAAGAACTGTATCAGCGCGCGCTGCAGGCGTGCGCCCTTGCCGACGTAGAACGGGAACCCGGCGCCGGTCACCTTGTTGCCAAGGTCGAAGTCGATGATATTGTATTTACGGGCCAGATCCCAGTGCGGCAGTGCGTCCTCGGGCAGGTCAGGCATCTTGCCGCCGGTAACCTCTACAACATTGTCCTCGGCGCTCCTGCCTTCGGGGACAGCCGCGCAGGGCAGGTTCGGAACGGTCAGCAGCAATTCGGTCTGCTTCTGCTCGCACTCGGCCAGACGGTCCTGCAATCCCTTTGTCTCGCTCTTGATACGGGCCACTTCGGCCTTGGCTGCCTCGGCTTCATCCTTCTTACCCTGCTTCATCAGCATGCCGATCGAAGCCGACAGTTTCTTGAGCTCGGATGCGTCGGTGTCGCACTTGTGCTGTAAACGACGACGCTCCTCGTCGATTTCAAGTATCTCGGTTATCACTCCGCGGCCGTCAAACCCTTTGACAGCCAAGCGACCGATCACGAACTAGGGATCGGCCTTTATTGCCTGCAATGTTAACATTCTTAGATGTGTCTGTTTTAACTCACAAAAATAATCAATTCCCGTGAAATACAAAAATTTGATTTTCCGACGCCCCGTGCCGTGGCTCAGATATCGGCCTGTGTCGACAGGGTGAGCCGGCGTGTGGGATGCACTTTGGCTATGTTGTCGAGCACGGGCATCATATTGGAATAGGCGTGAACCAATACCATGAAATTAAGCTCCGTGCGGTCGTTCTCGTAGTCGAATTCGATATAGAAGGTCGACAGATGCACGCCGTGCCGTTCCAGCTCCTTGCGGTAAGGGGTGATATCCTTGACGATGCCCTGCACGGTAAGGTTTATCACCTTGGCCTCCTGGCCGAGACGCGCGTGCTTTTCGTAGCGCTCTAAGGCCACGAGCGTCACCAGGATCAGAGCCGTGGCACCCAGCGAGCACACATACATGCCGATGCCCACGGTCATGCCGATGATGGCGGTGACCCAGATGCCGGCGGCGGTGGTGAGACCGCGCACCGCGCCCTTCATGTGGATCATGGCGCCACCGCCCAGGAAACCGATTCCGGTGATGACCTGTGCGGCGATACGTCCCGGGTCGCCGTTCTTCAGTCCGAGATAGGCCTGCGGGACATAGATCGAGAGCAACATCGACAGACAGGCTCCCATCGAGATTAGGGCGAACGTGCGGATACCGGCTATCTGTCCCTTTCGCTTGCGCTCGGCGCCTACGGCCATGCCCAGCACCATGCTCAGCACCATTCGGAACAGACTGTTGGTCAAATTGACCTCAAGCGAGTTGAGGTCGGCTATGAATTCGGCGATCCAGGTCATTTTCCGAGAGCCGTCTTCATGGCCTGGTCAAGGTCGTTTATTATGTCGTCTGCATCCTCGATGCCGACCGAGAGGCGGATCAGGTCGGGGGCCACTCCGGCCTCGCGGAGCTGCTGGTCCGAGAGCTGGCGGTGGGTATGGCTTGCGGGATGCAGCACGCATGTGCGCGCGTCGGCCACATGCGTCACGATGGCGGCAAGCTTCAGGTTGTCCATAAACTTCTGGGCGTCGTCACGGCTTCCCTTCAGTCCGAAGGCTATCACTCCGCAAGTGCCCTGAGGCATATATTTCTGCGCCAGGGCATGATATTTATTAGCGGGGAGGCCGGGGTAATTGACCCATGCCACATCGGGATTGGCCTCGAGCCATTCGGCTACGGCCTGGGCATTGGCGACATGCTGACGCATGCGCAGATGCAGCGTCTCAAGACCCAGGTTGAGCAGGAAGGCGTTCATCGGCGACTGGATGGATCCGAGGTCGCGCATCAGCTGCGCAGTCGCTTTGGTGATATAGGCTCCCTTGCCGAATGCCTTGGTATATGTCAGACCATGGTACGACTCGTCGGGGGTGGTGAGGCCCGGAAACTTGTCGGCATGAGCCTCCCAGTCGAAATTGCCGCTGTCGACTATCGCCCCGCCCACGGCCGTGGCATGGCCGTCCATGTATTTTGTAGTGCTGTGGGTCACGATGTCGGCGCCCCATTCGAATGGCCGGCAGTTGACCGGCGTGGCGAAGGTATTGTCTACTATCAACGGCACGCCATGGGCATGTGCCACACGGGCAAATTTTTCGATGTCGAGCACGTTCATGCCCGGATTGGAGAGCGTCTCGCCGAACAGTGCCTTTGTCTCGGGACGGAAAGCAGCCTCAAGTTCGGCCTCAGTGGCGTCAGGGTCGACAAATGTCACGTCGATTCCGAAACGTTTCATGGTCACGCCGAACAGATTGAACGTTCCGCCATAGATTGCCGATGAGCATACCACATGGTCGCCGGCCCCGGCGATATTGATGACGGCGAAGAAGTTGGCGGCCTGTCCCGACGATGTCAGCATCGCCGCAACGCCTCCTTCGAGGGCGGCAATTTTGGCAGCCACCGCATCGTTGGTCGGATTCTGAAGACGAGTGTAGAAATAGCCGCTCTCCTCCAGGTCGAACAGACGGGCCATCTGTTCGCTCGTTTCATATTTAAAAGTGGTGCTCTGTATGATGGGAAGCACTCGCGGTTCTCCGTTGCGCGGAGTCCAGCCGCCCTGCACACATTCCGTCCCGACGCCCCGACGGCGTGCCTCTGCTTTATTTTCTGACATTTCCTTTTGTATTTTAATATCCTTCAACCCGGATGGCTAAACATTTAAACCCTTAAACCCTTAAACCTCAATTTTCGCGAATGCGGAAATTGAATATTAAAATACAAAATTAATCAAAATAATCGTATTCCGTATACAAAATAATCGTATTCCGTATAATTATGGCTATTTTCGCTTGCGGAAATGGTCGTTGTAGATTTTTATGCCGGTGATTATGGCGGAGCTTACGGCAGTGATCTCGTTCGTCACAACCAGCGGGATATTGCCGAGCAGGCATCCCTGAATTACGAAGAAGACACTGCCCAGCCCCATGAGCAGGAACGTCGGCATGGCGATTCCGTCGGTGTCGCGCGTACGGATGGTGTAAATGGCCTGTGGCAGATATCCCAATACCATGCAGAGGGCGGCAAGGTATCCCACGATAATTATAAATGTATTCATTTCGACAAATTTTATATTCAATTTCCGCATTCGCGAAAATTGAGGTTTAAGGGTTTAAAGGTTTAAAAGTTTAGCCATCCGGACTGAACTTCTCTTCCGAAATAACTCCTAAACCTCCCAAGCTTGTCATGCGAAATAAACTCCTAAACTTTTAAACCTATAAACCTTCGCAAGCTTGTCTTGCGAAATATATACGTGTAATTATATAACGTACAAAAAAGCAAAGGTTTTGAGCGGAGAGCCCTATCGGACATATTATCCGGATGTCCGTCTCCCGGACGTTAGTCCTTTACCTTTGGCGCTCGGAGGTTATCCTCTTCACCTCATCCTTGAGGATCTTCTGTGCCGGATGGCACATCTCACCGTGGTTGTAACCGTCGAGTTTGTAGATTCTTACGTCCGGATGTCCTATAAGTTTCATCATCCTCCACATGTAGAGGTTCTCCTCATACCTCCCGTAGAGCTCCCGCTCGGCGTCGCCTGTGATTATGATATATGGGGGAGCGTCTTTCCGGATATTGAACAGCGGAGAATTGGAATCGACGTAGGGAGTCAGCTCTCCGATGCCCTTGCTCTTGCGATCGGAGAAATGAGTGATCACCTGTCCGCTGAACGGGATAAGTCCAGCTATGCTGTCGGCATCCTTGTCGTATCTCTCCAGCCGCTTCTTGTCGAGTCCCACCATACTGGTCAGAAATCCCCCGGCAGAGTGACCGCTGACAAACAGCTGATCCGGATCTCCGCCATACTTCTCAGCATTATCCATGGCCCAGGCAACAGCTTCGGCTGCGTCGTCGATACATTCATTCACGCCGACGTTCGGAATCAGCCGATAGTTGGGCGCAATCACCACAAACCCCTGCTCCTTGAGTTCCCCGGGAATCTCCTTGTTTCCTCCGGTCAGTCCACCGCCGTGAAACCACACGATCACAGGTTTCCCCGACACTCCCACCGGATAATGCACATCGAGCTTAAGTCTTTCCCGGGAATAGGAATCGGTCTTCTCGGTATAACTGATGTCACGCCGGGTCTCATACCGGTCAGCAGCCGATGCGGCCAGCGAGATAAGGAAGAAAAGAAGGATTGTTGTCAAGTTTCTCATGGCATATTAGTTTAATGGAATCGTTAACCGTCAGATGTATCAAGCACAAAGATAACGATTCCTCCCCTATCGGCAAAATTCCAGCCCCGACAATGTCGGCATCAATGTCTACGTAGATCATCAAGGCACGGAACTGACGGCAAAAGCGGAGCTCTTGACCTACACCGAACTTACAGATTTACACAGAATGCCATTACGGCAACTATTACACCTATTATGGCTAATATGCAGAATATAATCCTACGCTTTTTCATAGAGATCAGTTGAATTTAGAAACAACAATCGTCTGTGGAATCTTCTGCCACCGGTGCTTCTACAAAATGGCCGTGAGAGAATATCAAATCGGGCTCATGCCCGTCAGATATTTCGAAGTCGGTAGAAAGGGCTTCCTCCAGTTCCTTCTTCTTCTCAAGTATTTCCGGAGCGATATATTTATCGGTAGCCTCATATTGATCTTTTAAGGGGATCATAAAGTCAAGCATCAGACAATATTTCTGAAATGCATATTCACGATATGTACTGATATAAAACCCCTCCTCCGAATGGAACAGCATAGCCTTCCATCCAAATGGAATATCCAGAATTGCATTGGCTATTTGAGAGAATTCAAGATTCTGCTTACCGAAATACGTTCGGGCATCGTTAGTTACTGCAAAATTTTCAAATTTATAGGACATATCCATGAACTTATCGGTAGCTTCCGCGGCAAAACCGTCATTGGCCATACCGACTCTGAACTGCATCACATAGTTGCAGTCATCCGTATAGTCAAGACATATTAACGCGCAATCGGCATTGCGGATAAGTCGGAAGTTCTCCGGACGGACATCTTTCCAACGTCCTTTGGCCGCTTCTTCCCGGAGAAGTGGAAGCATCTTGCAGAGATCATGGTATGTCTGGTAGAATTGCCACACCGGTTCGTCAGCCAGGAACCAATCGATAGGCTTGATATTATTGGTAACGATCTCAAGCATTTTGGACAATACATCATATGCATGATCTGCATCAGTGTTGATCTCGAGACCTCTGTCGCAGTGACAAAGTTCGGCATCGATATCATACTGCCACAGTTGGAGCATCAGCCATTCGGCATAGGAGCGGAATGAAGCAACGGGCGCATCTACCCCTCCCTCAAAGAGATATTCACAATATACCGTTCCGGCTTCATGATATTTTATTGAAAATGAATGAGTATGGTTGTTCGAATCGGTAAACGAGACCATGATGCAGACATGCCCATCATACGTATTGTATTCAAGACTGATACAATCCGTTGTAACAGGTTGCCAGACCTGAGCCAATACATTTGACTCCAACAGTCGGTAAGCATCTCTGAGTTTCAGTGCTTCAATTGAAGTATCATCGGGGATCTCATGCCTGATAAATTTTGGAGAATCTGGATTGGGAGTCATAACTTATTCTTCTGCTGATCTTGTTTTGAAACCCACCGGACGACGGGGCTTCTTTTCTTGTTACTATTGAGAGTTTATATGCTGGAAATGTCTGCGGACATTTTCTTTTGTGTAAAAGAAGGAATCAAGCACCGCCCTTATAAACGGGACATTGTCTGGACATGAAGGATGAAGCATAATATCACGACAACTATGCAATCCAATATCTCCATCTTCATCGGGGTCACTCATAACGACTGTAGGCCCGAAATTGAAATTGGCTGCATTGACTGCCTCGCGTATTTTCGGCATATCCGGGTCATCGACTTTTATCCATGCCCACATCGGATTCCAAATGCGGGCATATCTGCCGCCGAATTCAAAATGAAAATTCTCCCCTTGGTAACTCACTCTAACTGATCCATCTTTGTTTATCTCAGGTTGACAGCCGAGTTCAGTAAGACATCTTACTGCAATTTCTTTGGCATCTGTCCCATTCTTATAGGTCAGCTTTTTTCCCCGTTCTTTCATGTTGTTCCAGAAACCGTGCGCCATTCCGACGAAGAATGGTAAAATATACATAACCGGAATAATCAACGTAATCCATTTAAGAACGCCACATGCAATTCCTATTATAACGGAGGACGTTAGAATAATGAAAAACAGAAGCGGAGACCATTTCTTTAAAGTCGAGTTATCCCACCATGCTTTGACTCGATCCGGGAAGGCACCTCCACACATGAACAAAGTCAATGCCGTCAAAACTCCCAATGCTATTACGATTACAGTGATTGTATACACGATATATGATTATTATGGCTATATGTTTGTTCCGATGTCCAGATGGTCTTTATATCTGATATTTACCCTGGAGATTAAAATGATCTTACGATATTTGAGCGAGTTACCCAAATTTCAGAAGTTACAGGAATATAATCATCATCCGGATCAGAGATGACAAGCATCAACTCATTAGGAGATGTGGTGAAATTCGACTGAAGTTTGCGAGAGCATGGCACCCAACCATAACTCGGAATATTCAGAGCACGATTGTTATATCGTTTCCCATATTCCCCATATAAAGTTACATATCCTGCTTCGATTGAGCCGATATTAGTGAGATGTTGTAAAGAAACTGTTGTCATATTCAGAGTTTGATTTACCCTATATGACGACAGTATGGGAAAGGTTAACAACATGATGTGTGTAATTCGAGTTCTATCTTACGAACAGTAATATCAACAATATGATGATCCCAATGATGTTGACTATACCCATGGCCCTTGCCATTTTTACAGTCTTTGATATTTCTTCTGCCTTGGAGTCAATGTTGTTTAGACGAGATTCTACATAGGAACGAAGATTTTTAACTCCATTATGGATTTGTTCTTCATTAGATTTCTGCTGTGATTGAGCACTCCCGATATTATACAGAGTTGTTTTTATGTTGGCAAGGTCATCGTCTTGAGCATCTTGTGAGGATTTCAAATCACTTGAAATTTGCTGCAAGATGGTAGTATGTGATGCAGACGATGCTTGAAGATCACTTGCAATTTTTACAAGAGTCTCGTTCTGTTCTTTCTGAGACGATTGGAGTTGAGATTGTAGAGTGGAAATATCAGCTTTCAGAGATGACACCGATTCGGATGCCCTGAGCAACGAGGCATATAGGGTCGCGAGCTCTTTTATACTTGCCTTGAAAGTATCATTATTCGTTGCATAATCCGAAGTCAGGTCTGCCGTTTTCGCTTTAAGCTGGTCCGATGTATTGTTTATAGAGTCAACAAATCGGGAAACAACCGAATTACATTGGTTGGAAAACGAATTGTTGAGAGTTTCGAGTTGAGCTTTAAGAACTTCAATTGAATGTGCAACTTCAGATGCAAGAGATGCTTTACCATCTTGGAAAGCTCTCGCAACAGTGTTGAGGGAGTTTGTTACAGTCTGGAATTCGCCAACAAAAGAACGTAGTTCTTTTTGTACCTCTTTGTACGAGTTGGCAGTCTGCTCAACAAGAAGTCTTGCTGAAGCGACTTCATTAAGTTCTGATTCGAGTCTTGAAAGACTCGCGAGGATTTCTTGGGGAGTCATATGTGGAAATATTTTAAGCAGTGAAGTGTTCTTTGAATTTATGTGCCCATTCAGCATGGCCGACTGCCTCGCACATCATAATAAGTAGTCCAAAGTTTTCAATATGTGCTTGGTCAGTAACATTATACTTAACTAAGGCATCGAAATATTGATTGAAGTAATTAGATAGTTGTTCTTGCGAAAGATTATTTCGCAATTCTTCATAAGCTTCAATAAATGAAGTTTCGACTTCATTGTTAAGCGACCCTGATGTCTCATCTGCTTTTAAGAAAAGCAGACAGAATACATTCAGTAGGCTAAGAGTGGGATTCGGCGAAAGTATACCGCGTCGGATAAGACGAACTGCACCGCGAAGATGTTTAATATTATCTTTAGGTGAAGATGTCCCATCCATGTTGATAATTGACATATATTTCGCCAATATGGACTTTTCAAAATCAGTACCCGCAGAACTGTCTTTATCGGCATATTGCCCATTAAAATACCATTCTTTACCGGACTGTGTATCATCGACTAATGAAAAATCTTTGCCGTTTTCATCTTTATATTCGTGGCGAGCATATTTAGAATTGAAGTAGTAATACAATATATCTTTCAATTCTTCATTTGTATCCAGCCAGCTTTGGGTGCCCGATATAGCTTCTTCGCAAAATTGCTCAATGTCAAGAATCGCTTGTTTCCGTTTAGCTGCAATTTTCTTATAAATAAATTGCGTCAAGAAATACAAGCAATTATCAATCTCAGAACCATTATATTGTTTGCAGTATGCAATTTGAGCATTGGCACGAGTCTCATTGTAGTAGCGCATAAAGAACTGTTTTAGCCCTTCATAATAAGAACCCTCAGTTTTTTTGCGCGTGACAATCCGGAACTCTTGATTAATATAGTCTTGTGTGAAATCCTCAATCAAGCCAATGCAACACATCCTATAGATGGCTTTCATCAAAGCTGCTTGATATTGTTCTTGGTTAAGGTCTCTAAGTTGTGCGGTATTTTCTTTTGGATTCCGGGGCTGTTGAGTAATTGTTCTCAGTTGAGCTTGTCGTAGATAGCCGTCAAGGGTTTCGGAGTCTCGGGACGGGTAGCGGTATGAAATATAGGAGACAACCGCTTCTCCCTCAGCTGCTTGATTAAGTTTGGAAAGAAAACCTGTTACGGTCTTGTTTTGACGAGAAATTTCATCAGTTTCTTCCGTTATAGTCATTTGATGGTTCATCAGATAGTCCATAACGGTCCATTCGGTCTTTTCACCAAGGAAGTTGCCATCATAGAAGAATTTATGAACTCCGAAATCAACTTTGACCGGCTCAATGAGACGTGTAAATACGTCCTGCTCGTTAAAAACACGGTCGGAGTAAAGAACGACTGCAAGTGCCATTTTTCTATCACGCCCGGCGCGACCTGCCTCTTGCACGAATGCTTCAAGCGAACCGGAGTGATTTACGTTGAGTGTAAATCTTACATGAGGCTTGTCGATACCCATACCGAACGCTTTGGTAGCGACCATGATATTCGTACGATTTTGAATAAAATCATCTTGTGCCGTTGGGTCATCGCCACCAACAAATTCGCTGACATGTTGAATGTTCAACGAGTCTTTAATTTGTCCAGCAATGCCAATGCGGGAACCATTATGAACGCCTAATGTACCTCTACGGTGAGGGCAGAATATTATAGCAGAAGAAGTGTCTCCCGGGTCCGAGTACCATTCAGGATTCACGTCAACTTGAATATCGCGATTGAGAATACTTTGAGCAAAATCAGAAGATCGTTCAATGTTCTCTCGTTCGATAAACCGATTTTTAATATTCTCAATAGATTCAGGTTTTTGCAATTCTTGAAGCGAAGAATAGAAAACATCCTTAACGATTTGTGGACATGTCATATTCTTTGCGGAATAGACATCCCACTTATCATGTGCTGTCTCATCATCCACTTTGACGATTCGATACTGTAGTTCCAGTCGGTTCGTATTCTCATAACGTACAGTTGCTTCCGGATCGAGGGGAAACGCGTTATTGCCTGACAACTCACGTTCAACATCGGCTAATACATCAAAAGAAGCGGTTGCCGTTAATCCAACGAGTGTAACATGATTTCGTGTTTCATCTTTACTTTGCTTTGGCAAAACATAATTATACAGGTTCCTGCCCAAGTGGAGATAGGTAAAACGGAAATCATGCCCCCATTCTGAAACGCAGTGAACCTCGTCGATGATACCGTAAGAGAAATAGACATGGTTGTCAGCCATCGCTCTAAGACTTTCTCTGAATTTGAAAATAGCAAGACGCTCTGGAGAAAGAAAAACAAACAATAGCTTGGAGTCTTTCATCATATTCTCACGTTCAGTCTTATTCTGCACTGCTGAATTGATGAACGTGCAGTAATCAATGCCATTTTTCAAAAGTCCGTCGTATTGATCCTTCATCAGCGACATGAGTGGGTCGATAATGATTGTAACTCCGGGTTGCAGCATTGCCGCAATCTGATATGTGAGAGACTTGCCGCCGCCGGTCGGCAGAAGACCAATTACGCTCTTCAGTTGCAACGCGCGAGAAATAATCGGGAGCTGACCTTCTCGAAAGTTTTCTTTTCTGAAAAGTAATTGAATGAAATAGCGAAGATGTGCTACATTATCTTCAATATTATCATGTGTACCTTGATGATTGAGCGTTGTAAGAGGCTTATATACTATGCGATCTGATGTGTAGATATAGCGTTCGGAATATATGCTCTCTGAGGCTCTAACGTTAAAGTAACAATTATTTTTTGCTTTGAATTGAGAAAATTCTACTTCACGAGGATTGGTTTTTTCATGGAGTGAGAAATCAATTACAATATCAAATGTTTGGTCAGTGAGTTGTTTGCAGGTACTTGAATACACATTTGCTCCTGGATGAAGCCTTGAATCGGTATAATTTGAATTGATTACCGAAAGCTTTACTTCCGGGAAGTTCATTTCGGCAAAATCCTGTGAAGCCGAAGCCAAATGATTAAGCATTTCAGCAAGTTCGTGCAGGGCCATAGCGGCGCATGGCACGTCGGCTTCCTTTACCAAAACATTCCAACTATCCTTGTCAAGTGATAAGTGTTTTGTCAGTAATGCCTCAAGTAAAGTTTTCTCTATTCGAGCGACAGCCAAGGGAATGTCTTTAACGAGTTGAGCGGATTCCTGACTTAAATCCTTATTCGGGAGGAACCTTATACCTCCATACAGGGCTTCTTCCTCATCATTTACTCCCGCATTTAACACTGTCATCAAAAGATTTTCCAGCCAAGGACTTGCCTTTGTCGGAAGACCACGCTCCACAATATTGTTAAGAACAGCAAGAATTGGGTTTACATCATCGTAAACGCTGGCTCCGATATCGAAAGGCGCAAGAACTTCAAATGCGGTTTCAATTTTTGATACATCGAGTGTCGACATATCAGATTTATATGCGGCAAAAAATTGTTTTGGCGCATAAAATCGATATGGAGTAAGTATCTGTTCGCCTTGATCAACTCTATATTTGAAGCTTCGGATAAAGCAACCGAAAGTATATTTATTATAATCGGTTCGTGTAAAAAACTCTGTATTCCTGTAATTAGAAAAATACGCAGATGGAGAAAGCTGAAAATTGCGACAGAATGCATTTATACGGTCTTCACGACGGTTTGCAGGACCAATACACAAAACATAATGCTTATACCCATTAGACGTTATAAGCTCCGCAAGTTTTTTCAAATCAATAGTCTCGATGTCGAGGATATTTGAAAAAAGATGTATTGTAATTGGTTTATTGAACTCAATTTCTGATATACAATCGAAATCAAGATGTATTGTCGGTGGCAACCCGAGTTGCCGAGTTATGAGTTTAATTTCTGGGGCAGCTAATGAAACGTTTAACTTGGCACGATTTATAGCGGCAGTAGATGGTTCTATGAGCGTAATCTGTTTGAGGTTCTGAATTAGATTACGTTCTCTCATCTTTTCAACAAGGCATACCGATGCGAGACCTTGACCACATCCCCAGTCAACAACTTCGATAGACTCTTTTAACTCTGCAAGGGGCAGATCCTCAATTGCCCTGAAAACTTTGCGTTTGTGACTTTCACCATAAGCGGCAATATAGCAATTCAACCCATCCTCTGACTTCAATAGACTCACCCCATGATTGACTTCCGGGTGTGTCCATGGGGAACTCTTATGGCCGGATGGCAATAAAGATTTCGCCGTTTCGATAACAGCGTCAATCGTCAGTGGGCAATTTTTTGATATTAAATCGGAATACATTTATTTCCCTGTTATTGTGTCTTGGAGAGGATTGGCTTTATGCTGTTGCCAGTTTCTAACGGCTATCTCCTTACTTGAATTGGCATAGCAATACTCACAAAGATGGGGGCAAGTGTTATACTCACCAATATCTTTGCTTTTCATGCAGCCACAAGCAATACGCTGACCTTTGTCTCGATTGTTTTGGCGTATTGCGATATATCTTCCATCACCGATGTCTACCGCATCCTCAGGAATATCGACCGACTCAATATCGGCAAATAGACTGTCTGAATGAACGGTGTCAATAATTTCTGCGCCAAGGAATTTTAATAGTTCTGGAGAGTGTGAGCCGAACCGAACAATCAGTCGGTCATCAACGCAGTGATTGTGTTCGACACCGGGAAGATTTGCGGATTCTCCGCATGTGGCGAGGGAATAATTCCAGCCCTTTTTCTTATTGAGTTCCACAAGGCGCTTGGCAAATTCAAGCATTTGTTCCGGAGTCCAATCAATGTAATTGATATGACTGCGTTCAAGATTTAATTTAACTTTACGATAGGAAATGATGTCGGCAAAACTGAAAACGAGTTTTTCGGTGTAGCCCATTAACTGGTCGCCAATATTCTCGATTTTGGATAATAGTTTATCCATATCGATCTTATCGGTTAAAATAAGGGGGTCGAAACGCCATACGACTGAGCCTTTGCCGAGTTTGTCAACAAGAAGCTTAAAGGTCTCAATGCGTTCAGGAAGCGGTTTTACACCTCGTTCCAATCCTTCCTTCTCATAGTCATTAAGCGTGTACTGAATATAACATCCAATGCCGCGAGACATCAAATAATCCAGATGTTCAATGAGCGGTCGAGGATTCTTTGACCAAAAAACGATGAACTTGACATCGTCATACCCGACATAGCTTTTGACTCCATTAAAAGGGTTAGTCCATGCTGAATATCCTTTCTTTAGCCGGTGGAAGAACCAGTCAGCATAGAAAGCCGGTATGTCGGTGCTTCTACTTGCCGACACAACAATAGGAAACGTGGCTTTAGCCACTTCTCCATTATCGAGAGTCACGAATCTATCTGCTTGCTTCTTTGCCATTATTAAAGACCTTCATCATCATCGTCTTGCTCATTGAAATATGGGTCACAACGGGAATAAAAGTGTTGCCACGCATCTTGATATTCCTCGTCAAGTTCCCATTCTGAATATCCTCGAAGACTATTATCATCAAACAACCAAGCAAAAAAGTTTGGATCATTATCTCTTAATCTGCCAATATATTCTTGAAGGTCGATTGGATCGAATTGATAGTTGCGTCGCATATAATTCTGATATTGTTGCGACAGGATATGCTGTTTCTCTCTTGAGACTCTTACCGGTTCAGAGTCACCTACGGCAGAAAGCATAGCTCCAAAAAAAGAAAGATGTCTATAAATCTCTATTTTCTTTTGAGCACTTTCATCAAAGATACGTTCTTTTTTGAAATGAGACATATCAGGTGTCCATGGTGATTGAGTACGTGCGAGTCTGAGGATAGGTTCAAGAATGAGTTTTTTATCAGGGAAGAAGAATGTTACAGTGTCGGAACATTCATAGGGAATAACCGATTGAGATGAGAAGGCACCCATCTTGATCTCTTGAACTGGATTCGCTTTAACAGCCGCACAATTCCCGAATCTAGAATCTGTGACCCCCTTTACTTCAAGAATGAAATATTTGGTTCCCATAAATAAAGAGTTAAAAATATTTTTTACTTGTGTTCAATGGTTTGTATAACGAAGCATCTCCTCCATTTGCAAATACCACTTCATCACCAGGCAGTTCATTAATAAGCATTCCATTCTTAAATTCACCAATCTGGATATAGCCATCTTTTGAGAATTTGAAAAAGAATCCTGTTTTGGAAAGTTTAGAATCATCAGTGCCTATGTACAAATCTCCATTATTCATGAAATGGAAACCACGAGCCTGATTATTTATGATTTCGCCAACTAGGATCTGTCCTTTTTTATAGCTTGTCCTAAGCCCCATGTCCATTGTGCGAATAAGCCATACGACCGATTCTCCAAGAGAAAGTATACAATCGTCATTATGGAACACACCAAAAACGAATCCGACACCCCCTTCCACACTAAGGCACCAACCCTCAGGGCGGCTATTAACGAAATGACCGGTAACCATGGCATTATGCATATTTAGATAGCACATTCCATTGGCATTTCCATTGATCCAATGGGCTGTCATTTCCATCTGAGGGCTAATGTATTTTTTCCCATATCCGTGAGGTAAGTAAAAGCCATTTTGCAGAAGCAGCGCTTGCCCAGTATAGATAGAGCCGTCTTGCAATTTTTGTTTTTCAATTTGGGTTGGTTTCTCCTCTGTCCCACAAACCTTTTCGAGAAGTTCTAAAACCGCATCTGGAGGACAGGAAGTATCTTTATAGCTAGAAGGGCGGGAGATACTATTATTCCCTGCATTTTGCACTTGTTGATTGGAAGTATGGGTAACACCTTCTTGCTTCTTACCAAATATAAAATCTAAGAATCTCATTTTCTTAATTATTTTATTTCGATTTTACCAGATTTGAGGTCGGCAATCATCTGACGATAAATCTGAAGGAGTCCTTTGGTTACTGCGCCATTACGCTCTAAAAGAGTAAATGGCGATTCGGTTTCCAAAAGTTTTATCAAGTCTGTTAGCATTTCGATAGCCTTAGACTCAAACATCATATATGGAAAAAGGGAATCCCCCTCCTTCATAAAGTCAGTGTGCCACCCATATTTGTAGAGTTGCCATGCACAATAGAGAGGCATCTTGAACATCTCTATCATTTGACCATATTGAAACGCTTGCAAACCATCTCCTTGTGCTTCAAAGAATTTTGAAGCATTCTCATGGAATTTGTTTAATACTTCGATGAGAATCTTAATATTCTCTTTGCCAGGAGTATTTGAACCACTATCGCGCACCTGTCGAAGTAAAGATTGAATCTTGGAATCATCGAAGATATTCTCTTCACCCTTCTGGTATCCGCGTTCAAAGTCAATCTCATCAGCGTGATTTTGTTCAAGTTCTTTAATTAGCACAAATACCTGCTGATCAAGGTATAGGTTCACGTCTGAAACGAAGACAGAGTTTTCCATTGCCGCCTCTCCAAGTTCAACGGATTTTTTGGCGCACCAATAAGCTCTGTCTTGGTTATCCATTTTATAATTGCATAGTGCAATAAACGAGAAAACGCGAGGCAGAATGACATCAGTTCTATCGTTAAAAGATTTGTTGATGTCGATAAACTTTTTCAGAGCAAGAAGTATGTTTCCTACTTGCTCTAAATTTTGAAGATCGCAGTTGTTATTAAACAACTGAACTGCGACTTCCATATTATGTTCTTGTTGAGGTGTCATTAAATACTTTTCTATAAAATTATAACGATGCAAAGGTACTAATTATAAAGCTGGCAGCAGCAATGTCTGAATATGTTACTCAGCATATTGCAATCTTCAGTTTCTCTTTATGACAAAATTCGTTGGAGGTTAACATACGTGGCTAAAAATCTTCATCCTCATCGTCAAATAACCATTTCAATGGTAATTCCTTCATCAGGGAGCCTCGCGTTGGAGGATAATCTATGTGGATTCCTTGTTTTAGACTATCTTGATACATTTCGTCCCATTCCTTACGCTGCTTTCTTAATAAGTAAGGCTGTAATATTATTTCAACCAACTTATATATTAAGATTAACGGACCAAATAGAACCCAGAACACGATTGCGATAAGTATCAGGATGCCGATCTTACAAATAGTCAGGATGTTCCATCGTGCAGGGATTAATGATTTGGTTGACGTCATGATTATTTAGTTGAATGATTTACGACATACTGTGGGAAACAACGAGCGATGATTGAACGATACGTCTTGAATGGTTGAGTCTTATAGTTATCATCCAACGCTTTTGTCCTGCTAAGCAATGATGGTATTATTTGGTCTGCCCTTGACTCAAAAGCTTTGATGGAATCAAGCAGATAGTCTTCTATCCGAACCGTTTCCGGCATTTCATGATGATTATTTATCAAGTACCAATACAATGGCAATAACAATACATCTGCAGACAGACAAATATCAGAAGCTTCCATATCACAACCATCAAAAGCAGTATCAAACACACTTCGTTTCAATTGCCTCAGTCGGGTTATCTCCTGCACAATCTCATTATACATGCAACACATATTAGACATTGTCGTTACAGCTTGTTGCAATTACACCGATGACAAATATTGTCATTAAGGAAAGTTTCTTAATATTCATTGTCTGAAGTTTATTTGTTTGTTTATCCTTAATGACGGGAACATAATATCGGTTAACAGGGAGACAAGAAATTTCCAGCTACTAATCTATCGAGAGTACAGAATAGTTGCACGGTTAATGCCATTCTCTGAGCTAAATGTCATAAGTATTTTGAATGTACTGAAATCAAACATTTTTGAAAAAGGCTTATTTACTTTTACAGAGTATGGCCATTTGGATGCAAATGACTTCCACATTTCACTAAACCACATTTGGGAAAACCCATCGTTAGAGTCACAAATTATGCATTCCTCTACTACGGCATTATTTCTTAACAGAAAATAAAAGGAAATCCCTTCCTCGGTATATCCATCTTGATACCGATCTCCAGAGGCATCTGTCCCAAGATAGCGAAGCTCTGGAAATTCCTGTTTCATTGTATAAAGATTTTTGCCGAGATTGTTTCCTGGCGAATCATATGTGTAAGCATTAAATGTAACACATAAGAATAATGTGATAAAAAACAATCTTGTCATTATCATTGATTTTTTAATTGACTGCATTCACTATTTCCAGCATAATTACAGAAGGTTGCAATGATCAAACAGGTATTTAATCAACATTTTTATGTTATCGGGAAATTGAATTTTATATCTTTCAATTTCTTTTTTATTTCCCCTTCCTTCTTTTTTATGGTAAAACCTCCTATGTGATATCTATCAGTAACCGGATCACCATTTATAGGGAAATATGTTACTTCTATTAGTAGTCTCTCGTATTTGATTTTTACTATAGGATTACCCCAAAAATCTGCATCTATCCATCTAGTCCATGTAAATGAAGGCCTGACATATATATATTTGTCATTATATATATCGGGGTTATGTATAAGTTGCACAGATAATCCATATTGATCTTCTATTAAACTTTTAAGCTCATTTAACAAATACAGATCTTCACTACTTGGAGATTTGTAATCATAACTTGCAATCATCTTAATCTGTGCATTTGCAAGTAAGTTTGTTAAGCAGATAACCAGTACTAATAAATAAGTCCTCATATAGCCGTTATATATGTTAAATCATCGTTCAGTCCAAACGATTTATTAATATTAACAGAAGCGTGGACTGAATCCGCTGCAACTTTTGATAGATGGTCGTAGGAAACCAATTGACGAAAAAGGTGCAGGATACAGCCCACGCATGTATAGCATGAGAATCGTTCTGCTCTGCTTGCGTCAAAAGAAAATTTCCTACGTTTTCTATCTCAAGCATTGGCGAAACGCTTCCGGAGAAGTTTTTTAATACCAAAGTCACATTATCTATGTGATAATGCAAAATTAGCCAAATTTCTCGACATGACCAAGCGTTAAGCTGTTATCCTGCAAGATTGTATTACCAGGTTCTGAGTGTTGTGTTGCCGTAGCTGTCAGTGTAGGACGTAGAGCGATATCCGTTGCTCCCGGTGGTTGTTGTATTGCCGTAGCTGTCGGTATATGAGCGATAGGTCACGCCGGTATTTGTTCGGGTAGTAGTGTTACCAAAGCTGTCGGTATAAGAAGTCGAACGGTAACCGTTGCTTCCGGTGGTCGTAGTGTTGCCGAAGCTGTCGGTGCGGGTGTTATATGTCACGCCGCTATTTGTACGAGTGGTTGTATTGCCGAAGCTATCGGTGTAGGAGGTTGAGCGGTAACCATTGCTTCCGGTTACAGTGGTATTTCCAAAACTGTCGGTGTAGCCATTATATGTGGTCTGGGCCGATACGTTGAAAGAGATGAATCCGAGCGCGAAAGTCGCTGCGATCGAGAGGATGATTTTTTTCATTTCCTTGAGTCGTTTAAGTTATTTGTTTGTCCTTAATGACAACCCAAGGATAAAGGTTAACAAGAATCCATAAAATTTTTCAGAAAAAAAACATTCTTATTCCAAATTAACAAAAGCCGCCCAATAATACGGATTGGTAAATCCCTGATGTATCATGTCTTGACGCATAAGACGTAGAGAACAGGTAATGTCGTTCCCGGATTTCAGATGCTGATAAAAACTCTGCATAGCAACTGCGGATGCTTCATCCGGGATGTCCCATAGTGTTGCAACGATACGTTTGACCCCTGCCGATTTCATGGCGTTTGCCACGCCGTAAACAACCCCGGTAGTATTAGATAAGTCTCCCATTCCACTGGAACATGCCGACAGTACAGCCAATTCAACGTTACCCATATCAAGGGATGCAATCTCTTGAGAGGTAAGGATTCCATCATCTTCGGTTGAAGACAATCCGGACAAGGTGTAATTTGCTCCGGCCATCAATAGTCCTGAGCGTAAGCGTATGGACATTATTTGGGAACTATTCTCCGTAGAATCATTCCGCAAAGGAGTTGACAATGAATAACCATGTGTGGCAATATGGAGAATTCCTTTCATTCTCGGCCAATCCGTTGATTTTACTCGCTGCTCGCTCGCATCTTCTCCGATATATAATGATGAGTTTTGAAACATTGCTGCAATTGATTCAACCTCAGTTAATGTATGTGGAAGATATCCGAAGCCGCGCCGAGTTTCGGATATGGCATCAGCCAGCTCCGAATGATATGTTTCGCCAATTCGATTGCGGTTTGATGGATTGCCATAGTCGATGCCTCCATATAACAGAACCTGTTTTATTGAAGGGGCTTTTGTCTTACCTTTCACATAGTCAATGTCGGCAGTCGTGGTCATCTGCACAACGTCAAAGTAATTATCCAAACACCCGTTTTTATATGGAATAGCTCCGTAATTGAATTGAGCGAAAAGGTTGGTAGGTGAAAGGTATAATGTATGGACGCCTACCAAATATGGCGACAGTAAGTCAATCAATGCTGAAAGCGGAGAGCCTTCTGAATAGAATTGACTGATGGATGTGGCGTCATGCAAATCGTACTCTTCAATTCGTGAGGTTATCTCATCCGGTATCGGTATGGATACCGGTGCCTGATAGTCACTGCCTAACAACAGTATTTCATCCGGACACATAGTGATTTCCACAGCCAGTTCTCCGGGCGCAAGATAATCTCTTATAGCCTGCCATCTTTTGGGTGTTTTATGCAATAGACCGCTATGATAATCAAGAAAGTTTTTTCGCAGCAAAATCAGGTCATAAGCCAGTTTTTCACGTTCAGGCATAAGATCCCCTACGGTGTTGAAATAAACTATCGCACAAGCCAATAGTCGACTCCAATACTTCTCGTCATCCGGATTGTTGATATCGAAATAGAACAGCTCAAGTTGCGAGATTACGAAATAGAAGAATCTATCCCATTCTTTCTTACCAGACAATGAGGCAGGTGATTGCGACAACAAGGAATTGGCTGCGTCGAAAATAGCAGATACTCTTTGATCGGCATCATCACGCCAGTTCATTGTTTCTTTTGCTTCACTGATTTTATCAGATAAATCGGTGATTTCATGTCGCACTATGTCATTGTTTGTTGTCCAGCTGATTGAATCCATATTTGCAATACATTGCTCTGCCTCATTCCATTTGTTCATCATCAAGAATGCCACAATCTCGGCAATCTTCATATTATAATATGCCTTATCTGTTAGACGAAACAGATTTTCAGCATATCGTTGTCCCTGATGAGCAATTACCGGTATATTTTCATACTTTCCGAGTGCATTTAGAGCACCCAAATACCAGTCATAGATATGGAACGTATTGGGATATAATTGCAGCACTGAGTCAGGGGCGGTCAAAGCTTGTCGCGATAAACGAACAACCGACAGCCAGTCCTTCTTCTCAATTGAGTGATTGATGCAGCGGGCTGCTGCATCAACATATGATTCATCCCTCTGATTCATCTGCTCTGAGTGCATCATGCACTCACGATAATGCTTAAAAGCTTCATCCATATTGCCACTTAACTCCTCTACTATACCATAATAGTAATGGAAATCTGGCAATTGGTTAAGGTTGACTTTGTTTGCGCAACTCTTTAGTTGATGATGAGCTGTTTCAATTTCTCCGTTTTTCAGCAGAACAGCAATGCTGTCCAAATTGAGATTGGACGCACAGGCATAACCTGTTCCCAAGGACAAGACCAAGCTTATGATTATAATCCGTAGAATATTGTTCATTTCAGTCAATCACAACGAATGGGGCCCAATAGAACGGGTCTGTCGCGCCATTTTCAATAAGATATAACTGTGCCTCTTTAACGGACTGCCTTAGGCTTCGGCCCGCCAACAATTGCTCATAGAACTTTTCCATAAATAAGGCCGTAGTCTGGTCTGGAATTTTCCATAAAGTCATCAGAATGGATTCCACACCTGCTTGTTTAAAAGCGCGTTGTAATCCCCAGACTCCTTCTACGAGATCAATATGACCACGACCGGTGTCACAAGCAGACAATACCACAAGCTTAGTGTTCGATAAGTCAAGGCGTGAAATTTCTTCAGCTGTTAATATGCCATCCTCAACGTCCTCCGGAATATTAGCCCCCATCCAAGCATTATTGCCTCCCGAAAGTACAAGCCCGCTGCGCAGCATATATGCACCTCTTTCGTTAAGTCCTGTCATTGACTGCGCAAATTGACTAGCATCGTATTGTGACTGATTTAAAACTACAAAGCCGTGCGTGGCAAAATGGATGATGGACGGCGAACGTCCACTAAGAGCTTTGACTGATTCCTCAGTTGCAGACTCTCCGATATAACTATGCGTTATTTTATCATTGGTGTTAAGGAGCTCCGCAATTGTTTGAATCTCCCTTTCAGTTCCCGGCAATTGCGCCCATCCGTCTCTCATTAACTCACCCCGCAAAGTACTAAAGTCTTCGCTATCGTCACCACTATAAGCAGGAAATTGGGAGGAAAGACGTCCCATGTCGTCAACACTTAAATTAAACGACGGGGCGCCGAACAGTACGGCCATATCAACATCAACTTCATCTTCATATATGTTGAATCGATTGTGTAATGTTGGTGAGGAGAGATATACCATATCTCTTTCAAAGCCCAGCCGTTTCCCTTCTCGATTGACCAATGCCTCATGATTGATCATTCCCAATGTACCACAAGTGGAATAATATATTCGGTCTGCACTACCAAGATAAGGCTCTAAAGGAGCCCATAACATTTCATATAACTTATTGGCAGTTCCATTTGAATATAGATTGCTAATGAATTCTGTAGAAGGATTAATGTTGAAGAAAATGTTTTCCACATCATCGACGCTGCCTAATTTTATCAATCTTGGGACCAAGTCATCTGATCGGGTTATAAAAGCGCCGAAATATTCAGTAGAAGTTTTTGCGTCAAATATCTCAGGAACGTAACAAAACATCACAGACGCCTCATTATCATCTAGATTATCTCGCACACTTTTCCAATAACCAATATTGGATAAGATGGTATTGATAATTTCAGGATTATTTCTGAGCAACTGTTTTTGCAACTCAATGATTTCTCGATGCAGGGAGTCTCGTATTTCCCTATTAAGACCTTTACGAATCGCCTCGTTTCTCAGCGAATTAAGGTGTCTGTAAGATGAGTCTTCTGACGCGCTGAAAGCATGGGCACTTAAACTAGATTGGACAGCCATACTGATATTGCGACTGTATAGGTTGGCATCGAAACAATCTGCGGCTAAATCGGGGAATTTATAGCCAAGTAAATTATTTAAAAGCACAATCTCCTGGCCTGTTTTCTTAAGATATGGCTCACTTTCTGTATCCGAGAATGCTTTTACTATATTCAGCGACTGGATGACAACGTCCCGGTTATAGCTTTTCAAATGGGAGGCCGCGCTGTCAGGCTCATTGGTCAAATAATCCAATATAACAAGGTTCTGATTCTTTAATAGCGAATGTTCTAAAGATGCAGTATTTGTCCGGTTCAGAACTTCAAGAGCTTCTCTGTATAGGCCCTGCTTCGTATATGCAACGGAGAGATTGTTGAGTGCTTGCCAATATGTGGATGCTAAATAATTGGGATCAGAATGTCCGATTACGGTGTTAAAATCATTAATTGCCTTGTCATATTGCCCCAACTCAATCTCAATTAATCCACGAGTGTTCCTGAAATCAAAATTTGACCATTCCTTTGGAATAGAGCCTTTGGCAAACATGTCATCAGACAGTTCGACTGCTTCATCAATATAAAGTTTAGCAGAAAGCCAATCGCGATTTAAGATATATCCCAAGGATATATTATTGAGCAATAAGACGTAATCATAACTGTAATCATGAGCTTCCTCATACATTTTCAGAGCCTCATGCCCATAGTTCAATAAGGCTCCAGCATCGCCTAAGTCCTTCTGTAAACGGGTCATCATCACCCATAAATAGCGTGTATATACATTATTCGCCACGCTGTCTCGTTTGTTAAATTGTCTTATGGCATCTTGTAAAAATGTTTCCTGATCTTTTAGCCATCCTTTCTTGCTAGTAAAATCTTGAAGCAACCCAATTGTCATGAGATAATTCCTCCGATTATTCTCATCCCAAAATGGCATATCTTCAGCTTCGGATTTCAACTTCAAAAGGAACAAAACCGCCTCTTCACGACCTCGGGCGATATCATTCGCCACTTCATCCCAGGACGTAGGAGAATATCCCTGTGGCTTAATAATGGGAGAACAGAGGATCGAAATCAGGCATATAATTAATGATATCGTTATTCGTCGCATTCTGAAAGATATTGTGATGTTTTAGGATTATCTTCGCCAGTAATTTGTCTATATAGTGTGTTGGCTTGTTGAAAATACCTCTTTGCAGTACTCTTTTCTCCGGTCAGCATCAATGCCCGTCCGTAGTTGTGATATACCTGACTCTTCAAATTGATATGTTGGTCTAACTCATCCTTGTTATCCTTCAGATATTTTGATAGAAGCATTCTGGCCTTGTCCGGCACTCCGGATATTATATATGCAACAGCCAACATATTGGGTATCTCTATATGAGACAGGCCCTCCTCTCTGACGCCAAGAGCCAAATAACGTTCATAATAAGGTATGGCTATGTCAAAATGTCGATTCCAATAAGCTCCGTTGCCTACACGTCTTAGGTATAGAGCTTTGCGCTTAAGAGTGTCGGCACCTCTACTCAAATAGTCCATTGCCTCAGATTCAACGGCGGCCAATCTGTCTGCTTCACCCAAATATGCCAAAAATTCAGAACGACGTACATAACAACCTTCTACGTTCTCATTGTTTGGCAGAAAGTCTTTCAGAGCAATACATTCTTCACATATTGATATCGCCGCCTTTGGTTGGTCTAAATTAAAGCCTAAGACAATTGCTTTGGAGTACAGTAACCTGGCGTAGTCATCCGATCTCGTACCATAGCGCTCTTTAAATTTCGTCAATAAGCGATCGTAAATCTCAACAGCCTCTTCAAAACGACGGTTTTCCCTTAGATTAATAGCCTCCAACTCAGATGCATCAAGCCAATCGTCACCTGACAGAGATGCATCAATAAGCCCGGACGGAGAATCAGCGTCAATTCTTCTGTAACATTCCTGCGCCAAAATAGAGTCACCTTGTTCTTTATACAAGTTGCCAAGATTGAGGTAACAGTTTGCCCGATAATCTTTTGGGTTATTAATAACGACGCTCTTCAAGAGCCCTTTTCTAAAGTATCTTTCGGCTTCATCATGATTACCGCATTTCTGAGATGCTACACCTAAAGCCAAAAAGGTCTCTAAGTAATTTATATCTCTTATATCCAACTTCTCATACCCTGCAAGCGTATGTTGGTAATAAGGTATGCATTCTCGGTATTTGTTCTGAAAAAATAAAGACTGAGCCCTGCTCTCATTAAAAAGGACCTGAATTGTATCGTTGTCTGTTGTCACGCAAACCGACTCAATCAGGTCACAAATACTATCTGCAGTTTCATAATTGTCATTGGACAGCGCGTTTTTTACTCTCTCAAGTTGAACAAATAGTGTTGGTGCATCTGCAAAGGCAGATACCCCAATTATTAGGATTGTACATAAAGAGCCTAATCGACATAATATGTTCCTATATTCTGCCCAAGTTTTTCTCACTTAGATTTCTTATTTAATCGTTTTTCTCCGATAATGTTTCTTTATCCTTTATGAAAACTACCCTCAAAAGGTTAACAGGCTTTAACAGAAATATTTATAGTTCTTCAATTTTATGTTTTAACTCACGAGCCTTGTCGCCCATTGCGGTACCATCCGGATATTCATTGATAAGCACGTCAAGCACTTCTAATGAGTGAGATTTATTATTGTTCCGAAGATATGCGTTGGCAAGTAACCAACCGATTTCCGGCATGTATTCTGTATAATCATTATAAGAGTCGCTTCGGGATTCAGCCCACATGATTTCCAAATCGTCGATAGTGGTGTCAAGATCGCTCTTAGTTTCAATATTGGAATAGAAACCCTTTAGCTTATTACCAATATCATCGGCTTCTCCACGAGAAAATTCCGAAGCCTGAAAGTATGTCAGATACTCAGATCCAAGAGAGGTCACTTGATTATACTTATAATACTTATACCCTCCGAAAACGCAAAGAAGAATAGATGCGGCCGCAGAAAACGACAGAACAAATCTGCGGAGAGTTAATATCCGGGGGGGCGTAGGTGACGTGCCACAGACTTTTGCTGAAATTTTCTCTGCATCAGATAATGATATATCCCTGATAGACTGGACTGTTTCTTTATCGTGGTCGCGCCCTACTTGATCCATCGCTTGCACGAGACGAGCCGTAGCGATTGCCTTATTGCGAAATGTGTCATTCTCCTTAAGCAACTGTTTGAACGTTACTTCCTCGTCATCTGTCATTTGACCTTTTATATAACGAGAGAACATCTCATCAAAGCGATTCAAATCTATGTCGTTAGTTCTGTTCATGGTCGTTCAAAATAGTTTGTTGCACAATTCATTATATCTCGCACGAAACTTCTCGCAACAGCGGTGTTTGGTTACTTTCACTGCTCCCTCACTGCTGTAATGGAACATGTCAGCAAGTGATTTCATTGAAAGATTGTCCCTGTAAAATCCCCACAGGAGTTCGTTGCATGGGCTGGGAAGATCCTGTACGATTGTTCTGACCAATTCTTCTTTTTGTTCTTCAATAGCTTCATCTCCATTATCAAGAGCAAGAAGAGCCTCAATTTTTTCATACTGAACTTCTCCATCCATCAACGTGAGAGACATTTCACTATCAACATTTACTGATTTGGCAGAGCCCCTCAGCATTTCAAGAGCTTTATTCCGACATATCGACATAAAATAAGTCGATAGTGAAGCCGACATATTGTCAAGTTTACCTGCCTGGATATTATTATAGAGGACAATAAATGACTCCTGGAAGATGTCTTTGCAGTCATCTTCATCAATGCCAAACCGATTTTTAAGGAATGCCAGTGCCCTTTCCCATTGACTGGAGGCAAACCGATTCAGGTCAGTTGTGTCATATATGTTGTTTTTGTCAACCATCAATTATTCTTCTCGCTAACCATGTTCTGTTTTATCAATCTTCTGTCTTTACCCATAAGGGTTCGTACTGTTTCAATCCAATTTGTATTGGATGTCAGGCTGATTTTAGACAGCGTCTGATAGACATAATAAGTCAGAGGCCCATAATAACGACCGTTCTGTTTTATCTCGGCGTTAGTCTGATAAGCCCTGCATGCTTCCAATATACAAATTCCACTCATTCCCGGGCGCGATTGAACCTTCATATTTCCTCGACGATCAATTTTGGGGATATATTTCTTCCCATTTGGAGAAAAGCCCTGGTCTGTACCTCTAATAAATAATTCTTCTTCCTCAACTTCATCTCCACGGCTGGCACCGCCCATGTGGCAAGCATCCAAGACAAGATATACAAAACCTTGTCTGCCCACTTTGGCGCGAATTGAGGAGACATATCCTTCCAGCTCGTCATCAAGAATGTGATTCCGCCCGTCATACACTCCGGCCTTATATTGAAGCATGGCATCATAAGGCACAATTGCTTCATCCCATCCGTCAGTCTCATCTCCGGAAAGGTCTTCATAGGCCTGGCCATGTCCGGAAAAATGAATATATACCAAATCTCCGGCTCGACATTCAGTCGCCAGTTTCCTGAATGCCAACCGGACCTTACTTGCAGTGGCAGAAGAATTAGTAATTGTGGTGACAGAGAACCACTTCTTGCGTAATGTCCCTTTTATTAATTCCACATCATTTGCACCATGTATTGGGTTCCAAGTTAAGTCCGCAGCACGATATGTCGGGTAATCTGAAATGCCAATCAAGAGCGCACGTTTCCCTCCGGCATGAGCGCAGCACACACCTAATAAGATTAGAGTTACTATGGCAATCCATTTTTTCATTACTCACTAATTGACAAAAGCCAATTTAGCCCTTGCAAATTTAGCATAAAACTGCGAGATTTTACACCGGCAGAATAAAAAATCAAGATTAAGGTCTTGATTCGCGTTCCCGCCTATGTGCTCTTTGTCAGAATTTTAGTAGTTTGGGAAAATTGTTATAATGCCAAAAAAATGAAAAGTAACCGAACACTCGCCAGCCTTGGTGTCCACAAAGATGGAAGAGAATATACCATAATGCCGGCCGGCGGAAATGCCGGCTGGATTAGGTTGGCAATGTGGGACAAATATCCATGACTGATTTATCGAATATTTTTTGGTAAATTTGCATCTGTAAAGCGACCTCTATGGAAGAAAACGAAAATAAAAATATATTAGAGCCAATTGGCAATAGCGATAATGCAGCTCTGATGCCAATTGGAAATCTGATTTATGTGATTCCGAGCCGATCGAGGGATTTTTCTTTGAAGGTCAGATATTCGATGCCTAAATTATGATACTTATAGCTGAATCGAAAACGATGGCATCCGCGGAGACGGATGTAAGCCGGGAGAAATTAGCGGAATGCCGTCCGCAGTTCGACGGCATAGCCAATGCCATCATGGACTCGCTGCGCGACCGCACGCCGGAGCAGTTGGCCGCAGAAGCGGGCATCACCCTGCGGCTCGCCGCCTCGCTGCGACGCATGATATACGAGTTTCCCAACAAATCCACAGGCCTCCGCGCCATCGAGGCTTTTACAGGCGTCGTGTTCCGTCAACTCCGACTTGCCGGATACGATGCGGCACAAAAGAAGTTTCTGCAAGACAACGTGCGCATCGCCTCATCGCTGTATGGCTGGCTGAGGCCGGATGACATCGTCAAACCATACAGATTTGATTTCAAGAGCCATGTCGCTCCGCTCGGCGAGACCCTTATGAAATATTGGAAGAAGGATGTGACCATCGCCATGGCGCAGGAACTTCGGGCTAAAGGCGATACCGTCATCATCGACCTCCTGCCGTCAGATGCCGCCAAATGCGTGGACTGGAAGCTGATAAAGCAATTCGCCAACGTGTACAAGGTCGATTTCAAGATGTACGACGGTACCGACGTCATGAAAACGCCCAATGCGGGCCGTCTTAAGGAACTGCGCGGCCGCCTGCTGGACCTGATTGTCCGTAACGGCATCTCGTCCCCCGCCGACATCGCCTCCATGGAATCCTCAGACTTCATGCCCGACCCCGCCGGCCCCCGCTACCCGTCATACCTCTCGTTCGTCACCGCATGACCCTATCCTTGCCGCCGCGGGATGCCGATACTTTCGGAATGGAAGAAACGGTTTCCCGGTGTGGTTTTCCTTTCGGCTTCGCGCCTCAATTTTGACCAGCGGATTTTTCCGGTGCATAGCGTTTTTCTTACTTTGTCGACGTGGACGTCGTCATTCCAGTCGGCAACTGGAGCGGCGACGTCCACGTCGCCAATAACGCCAGCTACTGGAGTGGCGGTGTCCACACCGCCATAAAAAACGCTATGCACCGGGAAAATCCGCTAACCCTCAATTTTGACCAGCTCGTACAGTTAAGAATATATAAAAACACCCAACATTACTGCCATTTCTGGGTGTAAAATTAGGTGCAGATACAACAAAAGCCTGATAATCAGGCTTCATTGCGGAGAGAGAGGGTGAGAAGAACCGCGTCTATTATTTCATTAATGTCGTGGGCAATCTTGTTCAGACCGACCTCCAGTTCAATTGGCGTAAGAGCATCTGCCAGCACCTCGGACTGAGTTATAAGGCATATAACTCAAAATACAAGGAAGCAGAAGACAGCGAGAATCCGCGAACAGTAGCGTTCCGGGAAAAGATAGAGGAGTTTATAGATAACTTCGACGAACTCGCCAAAGCATCTTAATACAGATACTAAATTCGCCCGTTGGCAACGGGCGAATTGGTCATTAAGCAGCTGATTTATCGAATATTTTTGGTATATTTGCAACTGTAAAGCGACCTCTATGGAAGAAAACGAAAATAAACTCGAATCTGTAAATGGAAGCAATAACTCTCCATTGTTGCCAATAGAAAGTCTAATCCATGTCATTCGTGACCAGCAGGTGATGCTGGATAGTGATTTAGCTCGATTGTATGGAGTGGAAACACGTGTCCTCAACCAGGCAGTGAAACGTAATATTGAGAGATTCCCAGAAGATTTCATGTTCCAACTTAGCAAAGAGGAATCTCAGAACTTGATATCACAAATTGTGACATCAAGTTCAAGATCACAAAATGTGACCTTGAACGTTGAGAGAGGAAAGAATATTAAGTATCTGCCTTATGCGTTTACAGAAAATGGGGTTGCCATGCTAAGTAGCGTGCTTCGATCCAAAACGGCTATAGAGGTAAACATCCGCATTATGAGGGCTTTTACTGCCATGCGTAGTTTCCTGATAAGTAATGAACATGTGTTCAAAAGGCTGGAAACCATAGAGCTTAACTACTTGCTTGTCAATCGTCATCTGTCGGAACATGACAGAAAATTTGAAGAAGTGCTGTCTCGTCTTGACAATAAGGATTCCGAACCTATTGAGGGATTTTTCTTTGAGGGGCAGATATTCGATGCCTATTCGCTGATATCTGACTTAATCAGAAAAGCTACAAAGAGAATCGTGCTGATAGACAACTACGTGGATGACCGTATATTGAAAGTCCTGACAAAGCGTGGAGACGGAGTATCTGCAATAATTTATACCGACCCTCGCCATTCCCAAATAAGCAATGACCTGCGCCGACATAACGCCCAATATCCCCGTATTGAAGTAAGGCATTGCACGAATGTGCATGACCGGTTTTTGATAATCGACGATACAGTCTACTTCATCGGCGGCTCAATCAAGGATCTTGGTAAGAAGATTGTCGCATTCAGCCAGATGCATCAGAACCCGGATGACATTCTTTCAAGACTTAGATAATCTCTTGTGAATAATATCTGATGTAGCAATTTGCGACTTCAAAACATCATATAAAGCTCTGCTTCGGCAGGGCTTTTTCTGTCATGAGGCTATATAATCGGCTGTGATTGCTTATGAGTGGTAATGAGCTACCACCCGTTTATCACCAAAAACTGTTTGGGCAGGACTACACGCGTTATTATAAAAGGAAACCCGCTGAATTCAGCGGGTTAATTCTTAACTTGGCGGAGAGAGAGGGATTCGAACCCCCGGAGGTGTGACCCTCGTCGGTTTTCAAGACCGATGCAATCGACCACTCTGCCATCTCTCCAATATGATAAAATGCCGCAGCCACAGGTCTCGCTGATGCGTCGGCAATTGCTGCTTGCGGTCACAAAGTTACTACTTTTTTTTGATTTGACAAAAATTCATCTCCCCACACGCCCCCGGCACGCCCATCCGGATAGCTCTGAAGATCCATTTTCGGTGCGATTAACATTTTTTATGTGCTTTTCTGCCAAATTATGATTATTTTTGCAAATTAATACTGTATAGGCCATGTCATACCTATTAAATCAGAGGGTCATGGCCGGGCAGTCATGATCAGAATATGGGAAAAATAATAGCCATAGCAAATCAGAAAGGTGGTGTGGGCAAGACCACCACATCGTTCAATTTGGGCGCTTGTCTGGCCGTAGCAGGCCGGAAAGTGCTGTTGGTGGACGCCGATCCGCAAGCCAATGCCACTTCGGGCCTGGGCATGGAGCTGACAGACAGCGATATTTCCGTCTACGAATGTCTGATCGACGGATATCCGGCAGCCGAAGCCGTGCTGAACACTCAGATCAAGGGGCTGGACATAATCTGTTCACGCAACGCTCTGGTCGGCGCCGAAATCGAGCTGATGAACCGACAGGACCGCGAAAGCGTCCTCGCCGCCATGCTCACACCGGTCAAGGACAAATACGATTATATCCTTATCGACTGTTCGCCTTCGCTGGGAATTATCACGGTGAATGCCCTGACAGCGGCCGACTCGGTGCTTATCCCCGTTCAGGCGGAGTACTTTGCATTGGAAGGCATCGTGCAGCTGCTCAACACCATTCGCATCATCAAGTCGCGCCTGAAGCCCACTCTGGAAATCGAAGGCTTCCTGCTGACCATGTACGATGCCCGACTGCGACTGGCCAACCAGATATTCGAAGAACTGAAAGGACATTTCGGCGACATGGTGTTCACCACGGTGATCCCGCGCAACATCAAGCTGTCGGAGAGCCCGAGCCACGGACTTCCGGTGATACTGTACGATCCGGATTCGCGAGGCGCCATCGCCTACACACAACTTGCCCGCGAGCTTCAGACCCGCGAGCGCAAGCGTTCACGCAAGAAGGTTTCCGAAGCCTGATACGCCAGATGCAGGTCAGTACACAACGACACACAATGACACAGAACGACAAACACCATAGCACATCACGCCGACCGGCCCTGGGCCGCGGTCTGGGCCGCGGTCTCGACGCTCTGATTCCGACCGAAGAAGTCCGCACCGACGGCGGTTCGGCAATCAAGGAAATAGAAGTGAGCCTGATCGACCCGAATCCGGAGCAGCCGCGCCGCGCGTTCGATCAGGAAGCGCTCGAGGAGCTGGCACGGTCGATAGCCGAGCTGGGCATAGTCCAGCCGCTGACCCTGCGGGCCGTGGGCGGACGTTATCAGATCATCGCCGGCGAACGCCGCTGGCGCGCCGCCTCGAGTGCCGGGCTCGACTCCGTACCGGCTTACATCCGCACGGCATCGGATATGGAGATGACCGAGATGGCTCTGATCGAAAACATACAGCGACAGGACCTCAACGCCATCGAAGTGGCACTCGGTTTCAAAAAACTTATCGACACATATTCGCTGACGCAGGAACGTCTGTCGGAACGCCTCGGCAAGAAACGTTCGTCGATAGCCAATCATCTGCGTCTGCTGAAACTGCCGGCCGAAATACAACTTGGACTCCGCGACCACCGCATCGACATGGGCCACGCCCGCGCGCTTCTGGCCGTTGACGACACCAAGACCCAGCTTAAGCTCTACAAACGCATCGTCAAAGAGGGTCTGTCCGTCCGCGCCATCGAGAATCTGGCGCGCCAGGCCGCCCAGCCATCAGGATCGGGCGACACCCCGAAATCGCCGACCAACGCCATCTGCGACGAAATGGCCCGCAACCTGTCGGCCCGCTTCTCGACGCCGGTAAAATTCACCCGCAGCGACAACGGAAAAGGCTCGATAACATTCCGCTTCACCAACGACGATGACCTGCACCGTCTGATTTCGCTATTTGACTCCTTGCAGCAGAAATGAAGAAAACCGTGATTCTTGCGCTGGCGCTTCTGATGGCCGTTCCTCCGGGATTGGCTCAGTCTCTGCGCAATCACGGAGGCAAGCCGATGAAGCGCACCGAGATACGGAAACAGACCGCCGAACCGACAGATTCTACCGTCTATCTTGACGCCGAGGTGCTGGTGCCGGCCGAGGAGACCGACTCGATTGCTCCCACCGAGGTGCGCGCCGACGACTATGCATTCGACGAACAGGGCAAGATTCCTTTCAACCCCTCACCGACGCGCGCCGTTTGGCTCTCGGCCCTGTTCCCCGGACTGGGTCAGATCTACAACCGTCGCTACTGGAAACTGCCGATCGTGGTGGGAGGATTCATGGGCCTGGGATACGCCACAAGCTGGAACAACGGACAATACCGCGACTACCTGCAGGGCTATCGCGACCTGATGGATTCCGATCCCGGCACCAAGAGCTACATGAACTTCTTCCCGCCCACCGTCAACGAAAGCGATCTGGACCAGGCATGGCTGGAACGTGTGTTCAAGACGCGCAAGGACAATTTCAGACGCAACCGCGACCTGTGCATCATCTGCCTTGTGGCCCTGTATCTGGTCTGCATGGTCGACGCATATGTCGATGCATCTATGGCGCATTTCGACATCAGTCCCAACCTGTCGCTCGATCTGACGCCGGCCGTCATAATCCCCTCCACGGCACCATCACTGAAACGCACGGCCCTGGGCCTGCAATGGTGTCTGACTTTCTAACCCTAAAAATCCGATCATTATGAATAAAGCGATATATATCCTTCTGGCCGGTGCAGCACTGGCGCCGACGATGCCCGCGACAGCCAAGAACAGGAACGTCCTTGATATCAAGACAGAAATCACCGACTCCAACATCATATTCCCGGAGAGTTACGAAACAGACACCCGTAAGATGATGGAGGGGTGGTACATGAAGAACTACACGGCTACCGACGACCGCTACCGCCGGCTCAGCGACGTGAATGTCAGCGATGACGTGATCCGCGACCGGCTGGCCAAGCTTCCGACCGTGATCGAGATGCCCTACAACTCGATTGTCCGGAGCTACATCGAGCGCTACACGGCTCGTGGCCGCGAGCAGGTTGCCGCGCTGCTGGGTCTGTCGCTTTATTATATGCCTATCTTCGAGCAGGCGCTCGAGGAGAACAACCTGCCCCTGGAGCTGAAATACCTGCCGGTGATCGAGTCGGGACTGGATCCGAACGCCGTGTCACGCCACGGCGCGACCGGACTGTGGCAGTTCCTGATAGGTACGGCCAAGGGACTGGGAATGGAAGTGAGCAGTCTTGTCGACGAACGCCGCGATCCGTATGTGGCCTCGCAGGCTGCCGCCAAATATCTGAAGGATCTCTACGCCACATATGGCGACTGGTCGCTGGCAATCGCCGCGTATAACTGCGGCCCGGGCAACGTCAACAAAGCACTGCGACGCGCCGGCGGCGACGCCACCAACAAGGATTTCTGGTCGATCTACCACTACCTGAGTCCCGAAACGCGCGGATACGTGCCGATGTTCATCGCCGCAAACTATGTGATGAACTATTATCCTCAGCACAACATCTCGCCGGTGCTTCCGTCCAAACCCCTGGTAACCGACACACTGATGATCGGCGACCGCGTGCATTTCGACCAGATCTCGCATGTGCTCGACATCCCCGTCGAGGAGTTGCGCGTGCTCAATCCGCAGTTCCGCGCCGACATCATCCCCGGTAGCGCCGACAGGCAATACACGCTTGTTCTGCCCTCGCAGCAGTGCCACGCCTATCTGATGAGCGAGGAGGATATCCAGGAATACGAGAAAGAGAAATATGCCCGCCGGCTCACAGTCGAACCGGGCGATGAACCGAATGCCCAGCTTGCCGCCGAGATAGCCGGCGAGGCTCCGGTGGAGGACAATACCTTGCCCACGCTTCAGGCCAAACCCGTGGAAACGAGCAGCTCCAACAGCACGGGAAGCACCACGGAAGTAAGCGCCCTGCACAAGGTGGAACCGGGACAGACGCTGTCGTCCATCGCCAGGATGTACGAAGTGACACCCGATCAGATCAAGCAGTGGAACTCGCTGACCCGCAACGCAGTGCGCACCGGCCAGATGCTCCGCGTACACACCACCCGCTCGCTGGCCCAGGCAAACAATGCCCGCGACATCACCCCGTTGGGTCAGCAGCCGGCGCAGCGCGTCTCGGCGCAGACGTCGCCCAAGGCTTCGAAATGGAGCGAGCAACGCGACGATTCACGCCAGTCGTCCAAAACCAAGAACTCCCGCAATTCACGCAAATCCAGGGCTACAGCCAAGGCCGAGCCCAAGAGCCATACAGTAAAAAGCGGCGACAACCTGTCGGTAATCGCCAAGCGTTACGGCACTACCGTAGACGCCCTGAAGAAAGCCAACGGTATCAAGGGATCGGGCGACGAACTCCATCCCGGCGACAATATCAAGCTCCCCTCTTCGGCCAAAAACTCGGGATCCAGATCCAAAGCCTCGTCATCGAAGAAAAAGGGCAAAGGCTCAAAGAGCTCAGGCAAAAGACGCCGCCGTTGAGCCACGATGACGGATGCCTGAAAATTTCAGAAACGTCATTGCTCCCTGCACATTGAAATTAAATTCGAACTATAAACTTTTAACTATTTGATTGCGGTCTAACTAAAACATGATCACCACACTGATTATATTGTTCTTCATCGGCTATCTGGCGATAGCCCTTGAGCATCCCATCCGCATTGACAAGAGTGCGACTGCCCTGCTGCTGGGCATGCTGCTTTGGATAGTTTACGCTCTGGGAGCCGAGTACATCGTGCCCAATGTGGAACCAGAACATCTGGCGGCCTACCTGCAGAGTCATCCGCGGCTCTCGGACGCGTCTCCCCATATGCAGGCGCTGAGTTATATCCTGGACGTCAAGATCGTCGAGGCCCTGGGCGACATTACCCAGACACTCTTCTTCCTGATCGGCGCCATGACCATCGTCGAACTCGTGGACGTGCACGGAGGCTTCAGCATCATCACCGACCATATCAAGACGCGCCGCAAGCAGGCGCTGATGTGGGTGATTGTTCTGACCACCTTCCTGTTCAGCGCCGTGCTCGACAACATGACCACTACGATCGTGATGATCATGCTGCTGCGCAAGCTTGTCGACGACCGTCATGAGCAATGGCTCTACGCCGGCATCATCGTCATCGCCGCCAACACGGGCGGCGCCTGGAGTCCTATCGGCGACGTCACCACCATCATGCTGTGGGTAAAGGGCAATGTCACCGCCACCGCTCTTATTGAGTTCGTGCTGCTGCCCAGTATCGTGGCCGTGGCCATACCCGCACTCTGGATCGGTACGCGCCTGAAGGGAGTGCTGAAACCGGTAACCAATATCCGCACCGACGACCTGGGCATATCTCACAAGGAACGCCTCACCATGTTCTGCCTCGGTGTCGGCGGTCTTATCTTCGTGCCGATCTTCAAGTCCATCACCCACCTGCCTCCATTTGTCGGAATGCTTCTGGTGCTGGGACTGCTCTGGGTTTACACCGAGATATTCTACAATTCGAAAATGATGCGCGAGCGTGTCAAGGAACACCGCCTGCCACAGGTGATCAAGCGCATCGACATGCCGTCGATTCTCTTCTTCCTGGGCATTCTGATGGCCGTCCAGGTGCTGGACGCTTCCGGCATATTGTCGGCGACAGCCCAGTGGCTTGACGAGAAGGTGCACAACATATACGTCATCAACATCCTGCTGGGCGCGCTGTCGTCGATATTCGACAATGTTCCGCTCGTGGCCGGTGTGATGGGCATGTATCCTGTAGCCGATCCCGGTGTGGTGGGATATGCCGCCAACTTCGTCCAGGACGGCATATTCTGGGAGTTCCTATCTTACTGCGCCGGTGTGGGCGGCAGTCTGCTGATAATCGGCTCCGCCGCCGGTGTGATCGCCATGGGACTCGAGAAAATCAATTTCGGCTGGTACATGAAGCATTTCACACTTCCCGCATTGGCGGGTTACCTGGCCGGTGCCGGCGTTTACATCCTGGAAGTGATACTGTTTAAATAAACGGCCAACCATCATCGAACATCGCATATGGAGATAGTGACAACGGGCCTGGAGGATCTGCCGGGAGCGGCACGGGCGCTGATTGAGGCGTTGGACAGTAGGCGTGTCGTGGCTTTCGACGCCCCGATGGGGGCCGGCAAGACCACGCTGATATCCGAGATATGCCGACAGCTGGGCGCCGTCGACGAGGCCTCCTCGCCGACATTCAGCATCGTCAACCATTACGACATCCCCGGTGCGCCGCTGCCTATTTACCATTTCGATTTCTATCGGCTCAACGACGAGGGAGCCGTTGCGGATATCGGTATCTACGATTATCTCGACTCCGGCGCGTGGTGTCTGATGGAATGGCCGCAGGTGGCTCTCCCCTTTCTGCCCGAAGACACGGCCGTGGTACGCATAGAACCGCGCGAAGACGGCAGTCGCAGAATCTTACTGCTGAATTAAGACCCCAATCGATTGCAGATGAATTACATCTTTCTTGAGACAGCGGACTCCACTCTGTCGTATGCCGCGCAGCGGCAAGCAGAGCTGCATGACATGACGATGATCTCGGCCTACGAACAGTTGGCCGGACGGGGACAGCGCGGCAACTCATGGGAGTCGGAGCCGGGCAAGAACCTGACGGTGGCCCTGTTCTGCCGTCCGGAGGCGCAGGGCGCCCCCCAGGGGGTGCCGATGGCCGAGCGACAGTTCCGCATCAGCGAAGCCACAGCCCTGTCCGTGCGCGATACGCTGCTGCGCCACGGTATAGAAGCGACTCTGAAATGGCCCAATGACATCTATGTGGGCGACCGCAAGATCTGCGGCATACTGATCGAGCACACGCTGACCGGCAACCGCATAGACAACAGCCGCTGCGGCGTCGGCATCAACCTGAATCAGCGCGAGTTCCTGTCGGACGCCCCCAATCCGGTGTCGGCCTACCAGCTGCTGGGACACGAACTGGATCATGCCGCTGTGCTCGAGGAATTCAGCGAAGACATCGAACGCCGGTTGCATCAGGCCGCCGACGACCCCGCAGGACTGCACGCCGAGTATCTGTCGCATCTATGGCGCGCCGACAACGAGTTCCATCCCTTCCGGCACCGCGGCACACAGGAAGCGCCCTTCCGGGCGCGCATTGTCACCGTGCATACCGACGGGTTGCTTGAACTGCAGCCCGAACAGGGCGATAACCGACGCTACTCCTTCAAGGAGGTGGAATTCATGCTGATTTGAAAAATCGCGGGTTTTTGCTAATTTTGCAACAACTATGAGCTTAAAGAAAAAACTGACTTGGGGCAAGGTGGGAAGCATGGCGGTGCGATGGCTGCTGCCGTTGGCTCTGACCGTGCTGCTGGTCACATATATGTTCCGCAAGGTTCACTTCAGCGAGATGTGGGACCTGATACGTCATGGCGTGGACTACTGGTGGATCCTGCTGGCCATGTGCATCAGCGTGTTCAGCCACATATCGCGGGCGGCGCGCTGGCGCATCCAGTTGCGCGCTTTGGGCATACGGCCCCCGTTCATGGCGCTTTGTTGCTCGATATTCGGCACATACGCCCTGAATCTGGTATTTCCCCGGCTCGGAGAAGTGTGGCGCTGCACATACATCGCCCGGCGCGAACATGCCCCGTTCGGCACGGTTGTCGGCTCAATGGTGGCCGACCGTGTGGCCGACCTGATAATCGTCACACTGTTGCTGATACTCTGCTTCATCGTGGCCACTCCGGCCATCGAGGCTTTTCTGGTGAAATATCCCATAGGCCGCGGCATGATCGACGCCGTGTCAAATCCATGGCTCTGGATAGCGCTGGCCGCATGCGCCGTAATCACCTGGGCCGTGTTCCAGTTCGGCCGGGACTATACGCCGGTGCGCAAGACCCGCAATCTGATAGCCCAGCTTTGGCAGGGATTCGCAGTGGTCGGCAAGATGAAAGGCAAATGGTCGTTCCTGGCATGGACCTTCATTCTCTGGGGATGCTACTTCGTGCAGCTGTACGTGGCCTTCTTTGCGTTCGGTTTCACCCGCGACCTGTGCCGCGCCGACCTGGCGTGGGGACTCACGCCCTGTCTGCTGGCGTTCGTGCTCAGTTCTATCGGCATGGCTGTCCCCAGCAACGGCGGACTCGGCCCCTGGAACATCGCAGTGATGTTCGGTCTCGCAGTTTATGGCATCTCGGAGGCCCAGGGTTACGCCTTCTCCATGCTGCAGTGGTCCGGGCAGACCGTGATGCTGATTCTGCTCGGCATCTTCACCATGGGATACATTGCCCTATCCCGCAAGAACACGACACATACCGACGCGGCGATCAAAGAAAACAAATGAGACTGTCAACCCGAATCCTGATATGAAATTCGCAGAGGACGATAAAAACGATTACTTCGACGGCACGGATATACCGGAGGAACCTGTCAGGCCCAAAGAGCCGAAAAAGCCGGCGCTCAAGCCGGACGATCCGCTCTATTGGTACGAGGACGAGCCGGAATTCGAGCACCTGAAACCGAAAGATTCCCGGAGGATATGGTGGATCATAGCACTTGCCGGGCTGTTGACAGGACTGCTTGTATCCGGCTATATCTACTGGTTTACGCCCGAAGCCGAGGACGCCGTGCAATTCGGTTACGTCGAGGAGATAGAGCATCGCGGCCTCGTGTTCAAGACCTACGAGGGCGTGCTGCTTCCATATAAGAATATAATGGATACGACGCGCGTGTACGACGGTGATTTCAAGTTTTCGACCAAGGACACACCGTCGGCCGTGATGCTGAGACGCATGCAGTACGCCAATCATCCGGTACGCGTTGTCTACCGGCGCTACCGCACCACGCTGCCTTGGCGCGGCGACACGCGTTATATTATAACGAGCGTGGACTCGGTCGACCCGTCGAAGATACTGCCTCCAGACCGAGTGATACATGAATAGGAGCATCGGGATAAGACAAACCTTACGGACCCTGCGCCTGTGGGTTCTTGCGGCGCTTATGGTCTGGACAATCGCGCCGGACGTCGCTGCGCGGACCGCCGGCCGTGTGGTCGACTCGGTGCTGTATATTCCGGCCGGTACCAAGACGATCGATCCGTATCAATATGCCGGGCGCGGCGATTTCCATACCGTCATATTCGAGAAGCCCTGCCGGGTGCGCCAGCTCGGCACGCATGCCTTCGAATCCTGCGGCCGCCTCCGGGAAATAAACCTGCCGGCCGGACTGGACGACATTGCCAGCCAGGCCTTCGCCTACGACTCGCTGCTGCAGGTTGTCACCATCCCCGAATCCGTGCGGCATATCGGCTCGAACGCGTTCGCTTTCTGCCGCAAGCTCCGGACCGTGGCACTGCCCCGCCGGCTGAAGGAACTCGAAAGCTATGCCTTCTGCGAATGCTCCGATCTGGAAGAGATCACGTTCCCGGCCAATTCCAACATGCTCGGCGAGATGATACTGTGGGGATGTCGTAAAATGCGCAATGTCATCGTTCCGTCGGTCACGCCTCCGACCTTCGACTGCAATTCGCAGCTTTTCGATCTGGAGGAGAATTTTATCTACGACCGATGCACGCTGACAGTACCCCCCGGATCAGAGCGCAGGTATGCAGCGGCTCCCGGATGGAGGTTTTTCAAGCATATACAATCCAAAACCTTCCAAAACAAATCAAGTAAATAACAGATAAAGATATAAATATACAATGAAAGTACTCATAATTGGCGCCGGCGGCGTGGGAACGGTAGTTGCCCACAAATGCGCCGAGCATCCCGAAGTGTTTACGGAGATAGTCCTGGCCTCGCGCACCAAATCTAAATGCGATGCGATCGCCGCGTCGATCAAGCAACGCCACGGCGTGGAAGTTGTCACCGACCAGATCGACGCCGACATCGTCCCAGATCTGGTGAACCTGTTCAAACGTCATCAGCCGCAGATCTGTATCAATGTGGCGTTGCCGTATCAGGACCTTACCATCATGGAGGCCTGTCTGGAAGCGGGGGTCAATTATCTGGACACGGCCAATTACGAGCCCAAGGATGAGGCTCATTTCGAGTACAGCTGGCAGTGGGCGTTCCGCGAGCGGTTTGAGAAGGCAGGCCTCACAGCCATTCTGGGCTGCGGCTTCGACCCGGGAGTGAGCGCCGTGTTCGTGGCTTACGCCGCCAAACACCATTTCTCGGAGATGCGCACACTCGACATCGTGGACTGCAACGGCGGAAACCACGGCAAAGCCTTTGCCACGAACTTCAATCCCGACAGCAACATCCGCGAGATAACGCAGAAAGGCCGTTACTGGCAAGACGGCAAATGGGTGTAGACTGAGAATCTGGAGATCCACCGCCCGTTGAACTATCCGGCCATCGGCGAACGCGAGAGCTACCTGCTCTACCACGAGGAGCTGGAGAGCCTCGTACAGAACTTCCCCACGATCCGCCGGGCCCGTTTCTGGATGACTTTCGGACAGGAATACCTGACCCACCTGCGCGTGATCCAGGACATAGGCATGGCACGCATCGATCCGGTGATCTACAACGGACAGGAGATCATACCGATCCAGTTCCTGAAAGCGGTGCTGCCCGATCCCGGCACACTGGGCGAGAACTACACCGGCGAGACATCGATAGGCTGTCGCATCACCGGGCTGGACAAAGAGGGAAAGGAAAGCACCTACTACATCTACAACAACTGCCAGCATCAGCAGGCATACAAGGAGACGGGGACACAGGCTGTGAGCTATACCACGGGCGTACCCGCAATGGTGGGCGCCTATATGTTCCTGACCGGCAAGTGGGTAATGCCCGGCGTGCACAACGTCGAGGAATTTGATCCGGATCCGTTCCTGGAGCTTTTGGCCAAGAGCGGACTCCCCTGGCATGTTATCGAGAACGAGGATATCGAGCTCAACGACCCGATTGTCTGAGACTTTCAGAAGTGTCGCAAAATTATAAATAAACGCTTTTGAAAAATTTATTTTGCAAATTCAATAATATTTTGTAATTTTGCAGTCGCAAAGCGCGGAACAAACCGTAGCTGGCACAATGGCAGGCCCATTCGTCTATCGGTTAGGACGAGAGATTTTCATTCTCTAAAGAGCAGTTCGACTCTGCTATGGGCTACTAACTCAAAAAAATTACAAGCAAAAACACGATGGCAAATCATAAATCGTCATTGAAGAGAATCCGTCAGGCAGAAAGCCGCCGTCTGGAAAATCGTTATTGGGCAAAGACCGCCCGTAACGCCGTTCGCCGTGTCCGCAAAATGACCGACAAGACCGAAGCAACAGCCGCCTACAACAAGGTAAGCGCCATGCTGCAGCGTCTTGGCCGCAAGAACATCATTTCCAAGAACAAGGCAGCCAACCTCTGCAGCAGCCTTGCCAAGCACGTCAACAAGCTGGGCTAATTCTCTCAACTCATACACGCCGGGCCGGCAGTCAGTATCGCTGACCGCCGGCCCGCTTGATTTTAAGTCCTATGAAACAGTTCGATTATCTCGTAATCGGGTCCGGTATCGCCGGAATGAGTTTCGCCCTCAAGGTGGCACGCACCGGTGCTTCCGTCGCTATCATTTGTAAATCAGAGCCCGAAGACGCCAACACCTTCTACGCTCAGGGCGGTGTGGCTTCGGTCACCAATCTCGAAGTCGACGACTTCGACAAGCACATACATGACACGATGGTAGCCGGCGACTGGCTCTCCGACCCCAAAGCCGTGGAACAGGTCGTTACAAACGCTCCGGCGCAGATCCGCGAGTTGCTCGACTGGGGTGTGGACTTCGACCGCAAGGAGGACGGCTCGTTCGACCTGCACCGCGAAGGCGGTCATTCCGAATTCCGAATTCTCCACCATGCCGACAACACTGGAGCCGCAATCCAGACCAGCCTTATCGAACGTGTCAAGAACACGCCGGGAATCACGGTGTTCGACCATCATTTCGCCGTGGAGATAATCACCCAGCATCACCTGGGCAAGGTAGTAACAAGGCGCACTCCCGACATAACCTGCTACGGCGCTTATATCCTTGACGAGGAAACAGGCGATGTCGAAACCTTCCTGGCCCGCATCACGGTGATCGCCACCGGCGGCGTGGGTGCCATCTATTCCACCACCACCAACCCGATGGTGGCTACCGGCGACGGTATCGCAATGGTCTACCGCGCCAAAGGTACGGTACGCGACATGGAGTTCATACAGTTCCACCCCACGGCACTCTATCACCCCGGCGACCGTCCGTCGTTCCTCATCACCGAGGCAATGCGCGGATACGGCGGCATTCTGAAGAACATCGACGGCACCGAGTTCATGCACAAATACGACAAGCGGCTGTCGCTGGCTCCGCGCGACATCGTGGCCCGCGCCATTGACTCCGAGATGAAGTTGCACGGCACCGACCACGTAATGCTCGATGTCACCCATAAGGATCCCGAGGAGACACGCCGTCATTTCCCCAACATCTACGAGAAATGCCTGTCGCTGGGCATCGACATCACCAAGGAAATGATTCCTGTGGCCCCGGCGGCCCACTATCTGTGCGGAGGTATCGAAGTGGATCTGAACGGCGAGAGCTCGATCAGCCGCCTGTACGCCCTGGGCGAGTGCAGCCGTACAGGTCTGCACGGCGGCAATCGTCTGGCCAGCAACTCGCTGATCGAAGCCGTGGTCTACGCCGACGCAGCCGCACGCCACGCTTCCGAAGTCATCGACCGTTATGACTTCCGCGACGATGTGCCCGACTGGAACGCCGAAGGCACCACCACCAACGAAGAGAAAGTCCTCATCACCCAGAGCGAGAAGGAAGTGTGCCAGATCATGGGCTACTATGTGGGAATAGTGCGCAGTGACCTGCGTCTGAAACGAGCCTGGAACCGTCTGGACATCCTGTACCAGGAGACCGAGGAACTGTTCCGCCGCAGCAAGCCCACCCGCGAGCTGTGCGAACTGCGCAACATAATCAACGTCGCATATCTGGTGACACGACAGGCCATGTCGCGCAAGGAAAGCCGCGGTCTGCACTACACCGTCGATTATCCCCATCCGCCCGTTGCCGAGGGACAGAAATAACAGTACACGGATTTTTCAAACCCGACGTCCCTCATTCCCGTTATAGTAGATATGAAGAAACTGAATCCGAAGCATCTGCTGGCAATCGCCGCTCTGAGTGCTGTGGCGGCGCTATCAGCCACCGGCCAGAAAAGCCGCGACATGAGCCCCTATCGCGGCCTCAACACCATGGGGTCGATCGTGCAGGAACTCGAAACAAACTATGTGGACACCATCGATGCCGACCGCACCTTCAAACAGGCCATCGACGCCATGCTCTCCACAATCGACCCGTATACCGTCTACTACCCCAAGCAGAACCGCGAAGACCTCAGCCAGATGACCACCGGCGAGTACGGCGGCGTCGGCATGTATCTGCTTGAAAAGGACGGTTCCACCTATGTTTCGGAGCCGATGGAGGGAAGTCCGGCCATGACCGCGGGCCTGCGCGCCGGCGACCATATCCTGATGATCGACACCACGGACGTGAGCCATTCCAAAACCGAGCAGGTGTCGAAACTACTCCGCGGCACGCCCGACACCAAGGTCGTCGTCAAGGTCGACAGGCCTTACGTGCAGGATTCAATCATGACATTCACACTCAACCGTACCAAGATGCGCCAGCCCTCGGTGCCATATTCCGGTATTCTGAACGGCAAGACAGGTTATGTCCGCATTTCGCAGTTTATCGAGAACACCGGCAAGGAAGTCCGCGCGGCGCTGGACAGTTTTCTGCAGCATCCGGAGTTGACGGGCATAGTTCTGGACCTGCGCGGCAACGGTGGAGGCCTTGTGGAACAGGCTGTGGATGTGGCGTCCAATTTCCTGCCCAAGGGCACGGAAGTGGTCCGCACCATCGGACGCGACAAGAGCAACAGTAAGATTTACAAGACCACACGCAAACCCATTTATCCCGACATACCGCTTGCCGTGCTGATCGACGGCGGCACGGCATCGTCGTCCGAGATACTGGCCGGAGCCATCCAGGATCTGGACCGCGGCATCCTGGTCGGGACACGCAGCTATGGCAAAGGCTTGGTACAGACCACGCGACCGCTGCCCTACAGCGGCGTCCTGAAGGTGACTGTGGCCCGCTATTATACGCCATCGGGCCGGTTGATCCAGGCTCTGGACTACAAGCACCGCAATGAAGACGGGTCGGCCAAGAGGGTTCCCGACAGCCTGACGCACGCCTACAAGACTCTGCACGGACGCACCATCCGCGACGGCGGTGGGCTGCAGCCCGATTCGGTGGTGGAATATCCCAAAGTTAACCGCCTTGTCTACAACGTGGTGACCGACAACTGGGCATGGGACTTCGCCAACAAATACGCCGCTCAGCACGCCGCCATCGACCGTCCGTCGCAATTCACCATCAGCGATACGGTTTACAGCGATTTCAAAGCCAGCATTGACCCGGCACGGTTCAAGTATGACAGCGCCATGGAGGAATCGACCGAGCAGTTGCGTAAGATTGCCGACGAGGAGGGTTACCTGAACGAAGAGACATCGGCGGCTTTCGACAATCTGAAGAAATTGCTGACGCACGATCTGGGCCGCGATCTGGATACCCATCGGCGTCAGATTGAAGAATACCTGGGCGGCGAAATCGTGACGCGCTTTTACAACAACCGCGGACGTCTGGAATACGCGCTCCGGTTCGACAACGGTCTGGATACAGCCGTATCGCTGCTGAATTCCGAAGGCTACCGCAATCTGCTGAAACCGGATAAGAATAAATGAGCCCCGAAGAGAGCGGACAATATTTCATAACACCGGCCCGCCGCAAAGCTGTGGAAAAGTTGCTGCGCGACAAGAAGGTGCGTCGCGGACTGCTCAGCGGCCTGACGGGAAGCGCCCCGGCCATGATGCTCGGCTGTACGCGCGCACCCATGTTGCTGATAATATGCCAGGACGCCACGGATGCCGGATATATGTACTCGGATCTTCTGGCCATCGGCGGTCCGGATTCCGCCTGCATTCTACCCAGCGGTTACAAGCGCGACATCAAATATGGTCAGCCCGACCAGCCCCAGCGTATACTTCGTACCGAAACTCTGGACCGCATATCCGGGTCAAACCCTCCCCGCTGGATTGTGACCTCTCCCGAGGCCCTGGCGGAAAAGGTGGCCGACAAGCAGTCGCTTGACAAGAATACAGTCCGGCTCAAACCGGGCCAACGGATTCTGCTCGGCGACCTGCGTCAGAAGCTGATCGACCTCGGATTCAACAAGGTGGATTATGTCTACGAGCCGGGACAGTTTGCCGTGCGCGGCAGCATTCTGGACATCTACAGCTACAGCCACGACATGCCCTACCGCGTGGATATGTTCGATGACGAAATCGATACCATCCGCACATTCGACGTCGAGACCCAGCTGAGCGATTCCAAGGTGACCGAGGCTACCGTGATCGGCGCGAACGCCTCCGACGCGACGGGCGGAGTCAGCCTGCTCGACGTCATAGCCGACGACACCCCCCTGCTCTGCCAGGATCCGGAATACGTGACATCGCGCATCAGCGCCATCGCCAACGAACAATACTCCGAATCCGCGCTGATCGCCGGCGAGGGTGAGACCGACAGCCTGAGCCGCGTGGTAAATCCCGAGGAATTCGCCGCCCGATTTGCCGCCATGCGCATCATCCGTTGGACAGCCGCTAAGGAAAAGTCTACGGCCGACTACGACGCCCGAATCGAATTCAACACGTCGCCGCAGACTCTTTATCATAAAAATTTCGAACTGATAGCCGGCAGTTTCACCGGCTTCATCGACAAGGGATACCGCCTGTTCGTGCTCAGCGACTCGCCGCGCCAAGCTGAGCGTCTGAAAGACATCTTCGAAGACCGCGGCGACAAGATAACATTCACGCCCGTCGAACCGACCATCCACGAAGGCTTCATCGACAACGACGGGAAAGCCTGCTATTTCACCGACCATCAGATATTCGACCGCTTCCACAACTACACCCTGCACAGCGACAAGGCTCGCGGCGGACGGATGGCTATGTCGCTCAAGGAGCTGAACCAGATAGAAATCGGCGACTACATAGTGCATATCGACCACGGCATCGCCAAATTCGGAGGCCTGGTCAAGACCGACACCAACGGACGTCCGCAGGAAATGATAAAACTTTATTTCCAGGGCGGCGACATGGTGCTTGTGTCGATACACGCGCTGCATAAATTGTCGAAATACCGCGGACAGGAAGGAGCCGCGCCCAAGGTCAGCAAGCTTGGATCGGGGGCTTGGCAACGGCTCAAGGAACGCACCAAGGCCAAGATGAAGGACATGGCGCGCGACCTGATCCGGCTCTATGCCGCGCGCCGCAAGGAGGCAGGTTTCGCCTTCTCGCCCGACACGTACATGCAGCAGGAACTCGAGGCCTCGTTCGCTTTCGAGGACACGCCCGACCAGGTCAAGGCCGTGGCCGCCGTCAAGAGCGACATGGAATCGCCCCGGCCCATGGACCGGCTGGTTTGCGGCGATGTGGGTTTCGGCAAAACCGAAATCGCCATCCGAGCCGCCTTCAAGGCCGCCGCCGACAACAAGCAGACTGCCGTGCTGGTACCCACTACCGTGCTGGCCATGCAACATTACCACACCTTCGCCGACCGACTGAAGGACTTCCCCGTCCGCGTCGAGTTCCTGAGCCGCGCCAAGAAACCCAAGGAGGTGCGCCGGATTCTCGAAGACCTGAAAGCCGGTAAGGTCGACATATTGATAGGCACCCACAAAATTATCGGCAAGCAGGTGCAATTCAAGGACCTCGGACTGCTGATCGTGGACGAGGAACAGAAGTTCGGCGTTGCCGTGAAGGAAAAGCTGAAGCAACTCAAGACCAACGTCGACACGCTGACCATGAGCGCCACGCCGATACCGCGCACGCTGCAGTTCTCGTTGATGGGCGCCCGCGATCTGAGTTCGCTCAACACGCCGCCGGCCAACCGCCAGCCCATCATGACCACAGTGGCCCAGCTGAACGACGACACGCTGCAGGAAGCCGTGAATTTCGAGCTGAGCCGCAACGGCCAGGTATTCGTGGTGACGAGCCGTATCGAGAATCTGACCGAGCTTGAAAACAAGCTGCTGCGGCTCGTTCCCGGTGTACGGGTGGTCACTGCTCACGGTCAGATGCCGCCCGAGCGGGTGGAACAGGCCATTCTGGACTTCGCCAATCAGGACTACGACGTGCTGCTGAGCACGACGATCATAGAGAACGGTGTCGACATGCCCAATGTCAACACCATAATTGTCAACAATGCCCATATGTTCGGACTGAGCGAGCTGCATCAGCTCCGCGGCCGCGTGGGCCGGAGCTCGCGCAAGGCGTTCTGCTACATGATGGTACCTCAGGGCGCGCAGCTCACTCCCATAGCGCGGAGACGACTGCAGGCCATCGAGTCGTTCTCCGATCTGGGCAGCGGCATTCACATAGCCATGCAGGATCTGGATATCCGCGGAGCCGGCAACCTACTCGGAGCCGAGCAAAGCGGATTCATCGCCGATCTGGGCTACGAAGCGTACCAGCAGATACTCCGCGAGTCGGTCACCGAACTTAAGACGGAGGAATTCGGCGATGCCTTCGAGGATGTGACCGACAGCACCAAAGGCGAGGAGGAGAACTTCGTCGCCGACGTGACCGTGGAGAGCGACCTCGAGCTCCGCATTCCGCAGGAATACGTACCGCAGGAGAACGAGCGCATCACACTCTACCGCCAGCTCGACGCCATGGAGCGCCCCGCGCAGATCGAAGAGTTCCGCAGCGAACTGCGCGACCGTTTCGGCGAAATCCCCCAGGTCACCGAGGAGCTCATCAAGGTGGTGCCAATGCGACTGGCGGCGCGCCAGCTGGGCATAGAGCGCATCGTGCTTAAGAACGACCAGATGCGCACCTACTTCGTAGGCGCCGAGAACAAGGCATATTATCAGAGCCGGGCCTTCGGGCGAATACTCGCCTGGACAGCCCGGCATCCGAATGACGTTCAATTCAAGCAGACCGACAAATATCAGCTGCTGATTTTCAACAAAGTAAACATGATTTCCCGCGCTCTGGAGATCTTTAACGACATCCTGGCCCAGGATTGAGGCATCATTTCTTCTGCTCCTTGAGAAGATCGCGGATCTCGGTCAGCAGCTTCTCCTCGGCCGTGGGTTCCGGAGCGGGAGCGGGAGCAGCCTCTTCCTTAGCCTCCTTGTGCATTAATTTCATAGTGTAGCGCAGAGCCACGAAGATGCTGAACGCGATGATCAGGAAGTCGACGATGTTCTGCAGGAACATGCCGTAGTTGATGGTCGCGCCTCCTTCGGTCATCACATAGCTGAGGTTCTTGAAGTCGATGCCGCCTGTGGCCAGACCGATCACCGGCATCAGGATATCATCGACCAGCGAACTGACGATCTTGCCGAACGCGCCGCCGATGATCACACCGACAGCCATGTCTATCACGTTGCCCTTCAGGGCGAAAGCCTTGAAATCCTGTATAAACTTTCCCATAATATAATTTTTTTGAATATTTATCGGCCAAATGGCAATTATAGGCGGCAATAGCCAAAATAATTGGTTAAGCCGTTATAAAAAGCCTTGAAATATGTGCAAAATACGGAAAAATTTCTTAATTTTGCAATCTAAAACCGAACAATGTCATAACCAGCGCATTGTAACAGAGTAAGGCAAGACTTAGGACATATCCAAGCTGAAAAAGAAACATAAAGATAATCAAGAGAATAAAACCCAAATTTTCAAACCAAATGACAAAGATTGGTATTATCGGTTTCGGCCGTATCGGTCGATTCGTATTCCGCGCCAGCACAAAGCGCGACGACATCGAGGTAGTAGCCATCAACGACCTTCTTCCTGTAGACTACATGGCCTACATGCTGAAGTATGACACAATGCACGGCCGTTTTGACGGTACCGTTGACTTCGATCTGGAGAAGAGCGAGCTGATCGTCAATGGCAAGACCATCCGTGTTACCGCATGCCGCGACCCGAAGGAAATCAACTGGGGTGCAGTAGGTGCAGAGTACGTCGTTGAGTCGACAGGTCTCTTCCTGACCAAGGAGAAGGCTCAGGCCCACATCGAGGCCGGTGCCAAATATGTAGTTATGTCGGCTCCTTCCAAGGACGACACCCCCATGTTCGTATGCGGCGTGAACGCTGACACCTACGCTGGCCAGCAGTTCGTATCCAACGCATCCTGCACCACCAACTGCCTTGCTCCTATCGCCAAGGTTCTGAACGACAAGTTCGGTATCAAGGAAGGTCTGATGACCACCGTTCACTCCACAACAGCTACTCAGAAGACTGTTGACGGTCCGTCGATGAAGGACTGGCGTGGTGGCCGTGCCGCTTCCGGCAACATCATCCCCTCGACCACCGGTGCTGCCAAGGCTGTAGGCAAGGTTATCCCCGAGCTGAACGGCAAGCTGACTGGTATCTCGATGCGTGTCCCCACTCTGGACGTTTCCGTAGTTGACCTGACCGCCAACCTCGAGAAGCCCGCTACCAAGGCTGACATCTGCGCTGCCATGAAAGAGGCTGCTGAAGGCGAGCTGAAGGGTGTGCTCGGCTACACCGAGGACGCTGTGGTTAGCTCCGACTTCCTGGGCTGCCCCCTCACCTCTATCTTCGATGCCAACGCCGGCGGTTACTTGACCGACACTTTCGTTAAGGTCATCAGCTGGTACGACAATGAGATCGGTTACTCCAACAAGGTGCTCGACCTGATTGCAATCATGAAGAAGTACAACGGCTAATAAGCCATCCGGCTTAGCCACACCAAAGGCCTGCTTACGCAGGCCTTTTTTTTTGCAAAGCAGTCCTATTATGCTAACTTTGCAGCTACTAACCCCGCTCGCCTGCCGGCTCCCAACTCAACGCCGTCCGGACCAAGCAGTCATCCCAGCCCGGCCCGAGCACGGCCGGCGAGGCTGCTGTCCGGACCAAGCCAGCCATCCCAACCGGACGGCGTTGAGTTGGGAAGCCTGGAGGCGAGCCTGAAGAGACCTTGCCATGACTGACTTTGCCCCACTGCGCCCCGGAGAATTCGATTACTTGCAGCGCAAGAAGCCTGACTGCCGCGAACGCGCCCTCTGGCATGATTATCGCTCCCGCTGCATCTACATGATCACTGTCACTGCCGAAAAGGGAATGCCCCGCCTCAGCTACATTCAAGGCCAACATAACCACCCGGCACCCGGCAGCACCGCACCCGGCAGCACCGCACCTGGATGCACCGCACCCGGCAGCATTGCTGGCTGCAGCCCTGCCGGCGGGATACAGTCAGCCCGGGTCGAGTTGACGCCATACGGGGAAGTTGTCGATTATGAAATTATCAATCTCAGGACTTTCTTCCCGCATATACTCATTCTGGAACGGGTCATCATGCCGGATCATGCGCATTTCGTCATCTTCGTCCGCGAAGAGGGACGGCAATCCTTGGGCGAAATCATCGGCACATGGAAACAAAAATGCCGATTAAAATTGAAGGACTGCAATCTCGCTTACCCCTCGATCAACGGGGAGTCCCGATTCTTCACTCCCGGCTTCAATGACAGGATTGTGTACCGCACCGGCCAAAAGGAGGCTTTTGTCAATTATGTGCGGCAGAATCCGGTCCGGGCGGTAATCCGCAGGGAGCACCCGGAGTTCTTTCGCAACGTGCGGGGCGTGGAGATCGAGGGTGTCAGGATCGAGCTTTACGGCAATTTCACGTTGCTTCAGAATCCGGTCGTATCTCCTGTCGTGGTAAGCCGCCGCTACACGGATCAGGAACGACGCCGCTGGTACGCGACATGGGATGAAACTATGCGCAGCCGCGGTGTGCTGACATCGGCTTTCATCAGTGCCAAGGAGAAAGCCGTGCTCGACCGGGGGCTGGAATGCGGCGCATGCGCCATCAAAATCCAATGGGAGGGCTTCTCGGAGCGGGGCAAGCCGACAGGACGCAATTTCGAGCTGTGCGCCCAGGGACGCCTACTGATCATCTCGCTGCATCCCTACAGCACGCGCACCAGCGACCTGACACGCCAGCAATGCCTCGAGATGAATGATTTTGCACACCGGCTGGCACTACCTGACGTACGCGAAGCCCTGTGCGAATCCCTCCATTTTATATAAACAAGCAAACGTAAAGAGACGGAGCAGTGGCAAAATTAATTGAGAAAGAAAAAGCGACGGCCATCGGAATGGTCATCGCTTTTTTTATTGGTGGTCGGCTGGAAGCCGACATCAAGTTTGCTTGGGGTTTTGTCCGGCAAGTAGCTTATTTGAAGCGGCGGTTGCCCTGCAGTGCAGGCTTGCCATCGGCATCGGCTGTAACGTTTTTCTTCTTGCCTAAGGACTTCATCACATTGTATGCGATGGGAGCGGCGCAGTAGAGCGAGCAGAATGTACCGACTACGACACCGAAGATCATTGCGAATGTGAACGAACGGATTGTATCACCACCCAGGAAGAAGATGCAGAGGAGCACCAGCAGCGTCGAGAACGACGTCATGACGGTACGGCTCAAGGTCTGGTTGAGCGACTTGTTGAAAGTCTTGTAACGATCCTCCTTGGGATAGATCTTCATCATCTCGCGGACACGGTCGAACACAACCACGGTATCGTTGATCTGATAACCGATGATGGTCAGCACGGCAGCGATAAAGCTCTGATCAATCTCCATTGAGAAGGGAAGGAATCCCCAGCAGATTGAATAGAAACCGATGATGAGGAATGTGGTGAGGGCAACGGCACTGAGGGCACCGATGGAGAAGGCTACATTGCGGAAGCGGAGCAGGATGTACAGGAACATACATACCAGCGCAATTCCGACAGCCCAATAGGCGTCGCGCTTCATGTCGTCGGCCACCGAAGGACCAACCTTCTGGCTGGAGATGATACCGTGGCTTTCGTCGGCAATTGCAAAAGCATTGCGATCCAAGATCTTGCCACCAACGGTAAGTTCATCTTTGAGACCTTCGTACATGATGTCGGCGATCTCAGCTTCTATATTCTCGCTCTCCTGTGCGATCTTGTAGTTGGTGCTGATACGCAGCTTGGAGGGGTTGTCGATATTGATAACCTGAACGGAAACGGTCGGGTCGTTGGCTTTCTGCTGGAAGAGCTGAGTAAGATTCTCCTGAACCTTAGCACGGTCCACGTCCTTGTCGAACTGTACGATATAGTTACGGCCACCGGAGAAGTCGATACCCTGGTTCATTCCGCGGATAGCGAGCGAAGCGATACCGACAACGATGAGCAGAATCCAGACTACGGAAGCCGTTTTCCACTGACCCATGAAATTGATCTTGGGATTGGTCAGGAAGTTGCGGCTCATGGCAGTCGTGAATGTCATGCCCTGGTTGCGGCCGTTCTTGGTGATCAGGTCAAAGGCGATACGGGTCAGGAACACTGCGGTAAAGAAGGAGCAGACCAGACCGATGATCAGTGTGGTGGCGAATCCCTTGATGGGGCCCGAACCGAAGATAAGCAGAATGACACCGGTGATGACCGAAGTAAGGTTGGAGTCGAAGATAGCCGAGAATGCGTTGGAGTATCCTTCGTGGATGGCCTGACGCAATTTCTTGCCGTTCTTGAGTTCCTCCTTGGTGCGTTCGAAGATAAGCACATTGGCGTCGACAGCCATACCGAGGGCGAGGACGATACCGGCGATACCGGACAGCGTCAGCACAGCCTGCAGCGAGGCGAGGATACCGAGAGTAAAGTAGAGGTTGAGTATCAGACCGACGTTAGCCACCAGACCGGGAATCCAGCCGTAGTAGGCAATCATCAGGATCATCAGCAGGAAGATGGCCACGATAAACGAAATGAAACCCATCTGGATGGCCTCTGCACCGAGGCTCGGGCCGATAACATTGTTGCTGACAACCTCGACCTTGGCCGACATCTTGCCGCTCTTGAGCACATTGGCGAGGTCGTTGGCCTCTTCGGGAGTAAAGTTTCCGGTGATCTGCGAACTTCCACCTGTGATTTCGCTGTTGACATTAGGGAACGAGTAAACGTTGTTGTCAAGAACGATGGCGATGGAACGTCCCAGGTTGTTGCGGGTAACGGTTGCCCACTCTTTGGCACCGCGGTCGTTCATCTTCATGTTGACCATGTTGCCCTGCATGTTGTCGTAGTCGGAGGAAGCCGAAGTCACGGCGTCACCTTCGAGAACGGCGTCACCCTTCAGAGCCACAAGCTCCCAGTATGGAGTGGTCTGGTTTGTGCCATCCGACTTCTTGACGATTTCGCCCTTGCTGTCATATACGGGAATCTCGGTGGGCTTGACGCTCCACATCAGGGTCAGGTCGGCTGGAAGGATTTTCTTGGCCAGATCGGTATTGACCAGCGAATCCACCAGGTTCTTGTTGCCGGGCATAACCATGCCGACAACGGGGCTGCCGGAACGCTGGGCGCCGCCGAGCAGAGCGAACAGATTCAGATGGTTGACTGTGTCCTGAGTCTGGATCTGCTGCGCCAGATTGGCCAGTTCGTTCTGAATCTCATTGTAGTTGTAGACTTCGAAGAACTCAAGGTTGGCGCTTGATTTGAGAAGTTCGGTAACACGTTCGGGTTCCTTGACACCGGGGAGTTCGAGAAGCACCTGACCGTTCTTGTCCTGGAGTTTCTGGATATTGGGAGAAACCACACCGAACTGGTCGATACGTGTACGGAAGATATTGAAAGCGGCATCGACCTGCGACTCGATCTGCTGGTTGAGAGCGTTGACAACTTCCTGGTTGGAAGCACCGCTCTTGAGCTTACCGAGGTACTCGCCCTCGCGGACGAAGAGACCGGCCATAGCGCCGGGCTGAATATTTTCGGCCACTTTGTTGATAAAGTCCTTTTCACTGCTCTTGGCGCCGGCATCCTCGGCCTTCTTGATGGCCGCATTGATCTGGTTCAGCTGAGCTGTACCGCTGGCGTACTGACGGAGAATGTCGGGAACGGAAATCTCCAGGACCACATTCATACCTCCCTTGAGGTCGAGGCCCATACCGACCTCCATCTTGCGCACCTGGCTGTAAGTATAACCCAGGTACACCTTCTCCTTGTCGATGGAGTCGTTGAATTGTTTCAGGCTTTGCTTGTAGGCATCGCTTGTCTCGTCGTTGGTCTTTGACATTGCGGCTGCATACTCCTTGGCTTTCTTCTCGTATTTGCTTGTCACTATGGAAAAGCTGAGGTAGAAACCGCATATCAGAACCAACAGAATAGCAATGGTGCTTATAAACCCTTTGTTCTGCATTTTTAGTTGGTTATTTTGTATTTATATTTTTCGTTTCATGGTGCTGCTTCCAATACATATCAGCGGGTCAGGGCACAGTGTGCCCTGGCCCTTTTCCATGTACGGAGTCTTTTTCAGCCTGCAAATATACCTCTTTTTTTTGAGCTTTCAGCCATAACAGCCAATAATTTTCACTATTTGCGTGCTTTTTATCATTCAAGACCCACATTGGGACGCAACACGTCATGAACTTTCATGCGGAACTCGCGCGGCATGGCGTACGTGCCTGAAGCGCGGAGATCGCGGGCGGAAGCTCCGAATTTCACTGCGTAACGGCCCTTGTCGGCCACCCAATTCTGCGTTGCTTCGTCGAACGACGCCAGGTCATAGTCGGTCACGTCGAATGTCAGGGTTTCGCTCTGGCCCGGTTTCAGCAGACCGGTCTTGGCGAAGGCCTTGAGCTCATGAGCAGGTTTGTCGAGTTTTCCGTCGGGAGCTGTGACATAAAGCTGCACGGCTTCCTTGCCGGCCACATCGCCCGTATTGGTAACCGTCACTGTGGCGCGGAAACCGCCGGGGACAGCCTTGACCGTAGGCCGGCTGTATGTGAAGTCGGTATAGCTCAGACCATAACCGAAGGGATATGACACTTCCTTGCCGGCCGTATCGAAGTAACGGTAACCGACATTGATGCCTTCCTGATGCAATGTGTAATCCACATTGCGAGTGCCACGATGAGTCTTACCCTTGACCGGTTCGGCCGGAACCTTTGAGGCCGTGGTGGGGAAATTGAGCGATGAGGGATGATCCATGACCGAAACGGGGAAAGTCATCGTCAGTTTTCCGCTGGGATTCACCTTGCCGGAGATGATGTCGGCTATGGTATTGCCACCTTCCAGACCGGGCTGCCAAGCCAGCAGGATGGCATCGGGAAGAGCTTTCCAGGAGTCCGTTTCGATAACGCCGCCGGAATTGATTACCACGATGACCTTCTTGCCTTCGGCATGGAAAGCCGCGCAGATATCCTCGAGCTGCTGGCGTTCCATCGCAGAAAGATTGAAGTCGTCCTGAACCTGGCGATCCCATGCTTCGCCGCCCTGACGGCCGATGGTAATGACGGCCACATCGGCAGCCTTGGCCTGCTTGTCGATGCAGACCTGGTTCAATTCCATCTCGGGATAACATCCGCGTCCCCAACGCCAGTCGAAATCGATACGGTCGTTGGCAGCCTTGGATTCCTGATATGCCAGCCACGTGGTGTAAAGTTCCTTGAGATCCTCAGTCACCTCAAAACCGGCATTCTCCAGGCCCTGGACAACATTGACCGTGTAAGGACGGCATACATGTCCGGAACCGGTGCCACCGGCCATAAAATCGTAGGATGTAAGACCGAACACAGCCACCTTTCCGCCCTTGCGCAACGGAAGTGCATGGCTGGCGTTTTTCAGAAGCACCATTCCTTCGTCGGCGGCCTTGCGTGTGATTGCGGCATGAGCGGCGATATCGGGATTCTCGCTGAAGACATATCCACGGAAGCGGGGCGTCTTCACGATATATTGCAGCACGCGCTTCACATTGCGGTCCACATCGGCCATGCTCAGCTTGCCTTCCTTGACAGCCTGGATTATATCTTCGGTCTGCTTGTCCATACCGGGCTGCATCATGTCGTTGCCGGCATGCACCTGGGCAACTGTGTTACGGGGGCCGATCCAGTCGGTCACCACCATACCGTCATAACCCCATTCGTCACGGAGGATGGTGGTCAACAGCTCGTAATTCTCCATGGTATACGGCCCGTTGAGCTTATTGTATGACGACATGACGGTCCAGGGCTTACCCTCCTTGACAGCGATTTCAAAGCCCTTGAGATAGAGCTCGCGCAGAGCGCGCTGCGACACGATCTCATCGACCTTCTGACGGTTGGTTTCCTGACTGTTGGCAGCGAAATGTTTCACGCTTGTACCTACGCCCTTGCTTTGTATACCGCGCACCAGAGCCGCAGCCATCTTGCCCGACACAATGGGATCCTCGGAGAAATACTCGAAATTACGGCCGCACAGCGGAGAGCGATGGATGTTGAGGCCGGGAGCCAGCAGGACGTCGATGCCGTAGTCCAGGACTTCCTGACCCATACCCTGACCCACGGTTTCGACAAGCGCCGGATTCCAGGTCGAGGCGAGCGTCACGCCCACGGGGAATGCCGTGGCATAATAAGTGCGGCCGCCTTCTTCGCGAGTGGGTTTGATTCTGACGCCGGCAGGACCGTCCGCCATAACGGTAGCCGGAATTCCCAGGCGGGGTATGGCCTTGGTAACGCCAGCCGCACCGACCACCAGATCCTCGGTGTAGCCTACAGTTGTTGATTCACCTGTGTAATTCTTGTTTTTACCGCCTACGAGCAGAGTGGCTTTTTCCTCAAGCGTCATGGCATTGACAATGTCGTCAATATTGTTGGCGCTCAGTTTCAATTCTTGCGACATGGACGGCACCACGGCTGCGCCCAGCAGCGCAAGCACTGCCAATTGAGTTTTTTTCATGGTTATGAGTTAGTCCGATTTCAGAGTTTGTACCTCTAATGTTGCAAATTTAATACTTTTTTTGGAATGGACGCGCGGATGTGGGGCGATTTATGCCGATTGCGGGGGATAATAATTATTTTTGTTATAAATTTGCAATTTAATACAAGGAAACCGACATGACATTACGCGACAGTCTTAAAATATTTGCAGGAATTACAGCGGCGCTGTGTGTAGCGGGGTGTGCCAATATCGGCACACCGTCGGGAGGGCCTCGCGACGAGGATCCGCCCCGGCTGGTCCGGGCCGTTCCGGCCGAGGGCACGCTGGATGTAAGCAAGCCAGAGATTACGCTGACCTTCAACGAACTCGTCAATGTCAAGGATGCCTTCGAGAGCGTTGTGGTTTCGCCGGCCGGCCGTCCTCCGCGTGTTTCCACCCAGGGCCGCAGAGTAATCGTGCGGTTTGATTCGCTTGCGCCCAACACCACCTACACCATAGATTTCGGCGACGCGATAGAAGACAACAACGAGGGCAACAAATTACAGAATTTCTCATATACCTTTTCGACCGGGCCGGTGCTTGACTCGCTGCGCATATCGGGGCGTGTGCTCGGATCGCGCGATCTGGAGCCGAGACCGGGGCTTCTGGTGGGCGTCACCGACAATATGAGCGACACGGCTTTTCTGCGCACTCCCCTGCTGCGTGTGGCGAAAACCGACGACCGCGGCCGCTTCGTGGTCCGCGGACTGGCGCCGGGCAATTACCGCGTATTCGCACTGGGCGATAAGAACAGCGATTTCATGTACAGCTCCAACGAAGAGGAGGCCGGCTTCATGGATGTTACCGTCACTCCGAGCACGGAACGTGTCGGAGCCATTGACACGACCTACAACAAACTGACCGGGGACGTCGACACTGTGACGCATCGCGAACGCACACGCTATCTGCCCAACGACCTGTTGCTGCGCACATTCGTATCCGACCGCGCGCCGCAGTATGTGTCGCGCTATGAACGTCCCGACAGTCTGCGGCTGTTTCTGAAGATGAACGCAGCCTCAAGGCAATTGCCCGCAATGCGTATCCTGGGATTCGAAGACAAATTTCCGGGCATCGTCGAAAGCCGTGCGCAATGCGACTCGCTCACAATATGGTTGCCGATGGAGCTGAGCCGCCTCGATACCGTTAGGTTGGCCGTCGACTACGTCCGCAAGGAGTGGAACAAAGAGCCCGAAGCGAAGACCGATACTCTCAACTTTATCCGTAAGGTTCTACCCAAGCCGAAAAAAGGGCGCAAAGCCAAAAAAGCATCAGCGCTCGACTCGATAGCGTCCCTGACCACTACCCTGGCCTATCTGTCGGGCAGCACGCCCGAGGTATGGCAGCCGGTATATATCGAAAGCGCCACGCCGCTTGCCCGGCTCGACACAACGGCGTTCCGATTGGAAGTAAACCGCGACACCGTGTGGCGCAAAGCCGGCGAGCCGCTGCGCGTCTATGTGCCCGACAGCCTGCAGCCGCGCCGCTATGCCATAGACTATCCGTGGGATTATGACGCCAAGTACCGTCTGAGCGTCGACTCGCTTGCCGGCACCGACATATATGGCAAGCCCACATTGCCTCTGCGCGCCGAGTTCGGCATGCGCAAGGCCGGCGACTACAGCACGCTGACCTTCAACATCACGGGCATTCCTGCGGGCGCCCATGCATTTGTGGAGCTGCTTGACGCATCCGACAAAGTGGTGCGTACAGCCGACGTGACGTCGGGGCGCGCGTTCTTCCCCTTCCTGCTGAGCGGCAAATATTACGCCCGCATCATCGAGGACCTCAACGGCAATGGCCACTACGACACAGGCGACCTCCAGACGGGCCTCCAGCCCGATCTTGCCTATTATTATCCCAAGGCCGTGAACATCAAGAAAAACTGGGACAAGGAGGAGATCTGGGACCTGTGGAGCACTGCAATCGAGCAGCAGAAACCGACAGCCGTGCTTCAGAACAAGCCCAAGACAACCCGGCGCGGGAAGAGCAACCGCAACACCCAGGCCGACGAGGAGGATGAAGAGGAGCTGTTCGACCCCACGGCCAATCCCTTCGACACAGAACGCAACAAAAAAAGGAACCGCTCCATCAGGAACGGTTCCCGGAATAGCTACTGAGATTCTTATATCGCTATTCTACTGAATTTATCGCTTGCATTCGGCGGCGATGAACTCGCGGTTCATGCGCGCGATGTTGGCCATCTTGATATTCTTGGGGCACTCGGCCGAGCATGCGCCGGTGTTGGTGCAGTTACCGAAACCAAGTTCATCCATCTTGGCGACCATGGCCAGAGCGCGGCGGTCTTTCTCGACAGCACCCTGGGGCAGACGGGAAAGCTGGCTGATCTTGGCTGAGACGAACAGCATGGCCGAGCCGTTTTTGCAGGCAGCCACGCAAGCGCCGCAACCGATGCAGCTTGCCGAGTCCATAGCCTCGTCGGCCTGAACTTTGGAGATGGGGAGGTCGTTGGCATCCTGGGCGCCCCCGCAGTTGAACGACACATAACCGCCGGCCTGCTGGATCTTGTCGAACGCGTTGCGGTCCACCATCAGGTCCTTGATCACAGGGAATGCGGCCGAACGCCACGGCTCAACTGTAATGGTCTCGCCGTTGCGGAAACGACGCATGTACAGCTGGCAGGTTGTGGCACCCGTAGCGGGACCGTGAGGATGGCCGTTCACGTAGAGCGAGCACATTCCGCAGATACCCTCGCGGCAGTCGTGATCGAATACTATGGGTTCCTCACCTTTCTCCACCAGAGTCTCGTTCAGAATGTCGAGAGTCTCCAGGAAGGAGGTGTCGGGAGTGGTTTCCACATCGGAATATACCACGAACTTTCCCGGCTCCTTAGGGCCTTTCTGACGCCAGACCTTAAGGTTTACTTTCATTATTTTGTCTTCCATGTCTTTTCTTTATGACTTATAGTTACGGGTCTGGACTTTGATTGCTTCGTACTCGAGAGGTTCCTTGATGAGCTCGGGGGCTTCGGTATCCTTGCCCTCGTAAGCCCAGCAGGCCACGTAGAAGTAGTTCTCGTCGTCGCGTTTGGCCTCGCCCTCTTCGGTCTGGTACTCTGTGCGGAAGTGACCGCCGCAGCTCTCGTTACGGTTGAGAGCGTCGTAAGCCACGAGTTCGCCCATCGTGATGAAGTCGCGCAGACGGAACGCCTTGTCAAGCTCGACGTTCATGCCGTCGCCGGCAACACCGGGGATGAAGAGGTCGGTCTCGAAGGTCTTGCGGATCTCCTGCAGTTTCTGCAGAGCCAGTTCCAGACCCTCCTTGTCGCGGGCCATTCCGACATATTCCCACATGATGTGTCCGAGTTCCTTGTGGATGCTGTCGACCGAACGCGTACCCTTGATGTTCATCATCTTCTCCTCGAGAGCGATGCAGCTCTTCTCGGCAGCGTCGAACTCGGGAGTGTCCGTACGGAAGTGAGGCACCGTGATCTGGTCGCTCAGATAGTTCTGGATCGTGTAGGGAAGCACGAAGTAACCGTCGGCGAGGCCCTGCATCAGAGCGGAAGCACCCAGACGGTTTGCGCCGTGGTCGGAGAAGTTGCACTCACCGATGGCAAAGAGGCCCTTGACCGAAGTCTGCAGCTCGTAGTCGACCCAGATACCGCCCATTGTGTAGTGAATGGCGGGGAAGATCATCATCGGGTTGTAGTAGTTCACGCCGTCCTTCTGCGAAGCGAGTTCACCGGGATTGACGTCGGTGATCTCCTCGTACATGTCGAAGAGGTTTCCGTAACGCTGACGGACAACGTCGATACCAAGGCGGTTGATAGCCTCGGAGAAGTCGAGGAACACGGCCAAACCGGTGTTGTTGACGCCATAACCGGCATCGCAACGCTCCTTGGCGGCACGCGAAGCCACGTCACGGGGCACCAGGTTACCGAACGCGGGATAGCGGCGCTCCAGATAGTAGTCGCGGTCTTCCTCGGGGATATCGCTACCCTTGATTTCACCGCTCTGCAGCTTCTTGGCGTCCTCTATGTTCTTGGGCACCCAGATACGGCCGTCGTTACGGAGCGACTCCGACATCAGAGTCAGCTTGGACTGCTTGTCGCCGTGAACGGGGATACATGTGGGGTGAATCTGCACATAAGCGGGGTTTGCGAAGTATGCACCCTTGCGGTAGCAAGCCATCGCAGCGGAGCAGTTGCAACCCATGGCGTTGGTGGAAAGGAAGTAAGTGTTGCCGTAACCGCCGGTGGCGATAACCACGGCATGAGCGGCGAAGCGCTCGAACTTACCTGTCACCAGGTTCTTGGCGATGATACCGCGAGCGCGCTCCACACCGTCCTTGTCCTTGATCAGGACGAGTTCATGCATCTCGTAGCGGTTGTAGCTCTTGACCTTGCCGGCATGGATCTGACGGTTCAGGCTGGAGTAAGCGCCGAGCAGCAGCTGCTGACCTGTCTGACCCTTGGCGTAGAACGTACGCGACACCTGAGCGCCACCGAACGAACGGTTGGCGAGCAGACCGCCGTATTCACGGGCGAAGGGAACGCCCTGAGCCACGCACTGGTCGATGATATTGTTCGACACTTCGGCCAGACGGTAAACGTTGGCCTCGCGGGCACGGTAGTCGCCGCCCTTGACGGTGTCGTAGAAAAGACGATATACGGAGTCGCCGTCGTTCTGATAGTTCTTGGCGGCGTTGATACCACCCTGAGCGGCGATGGAGTGCGCGCGGCGGGGTGAATCCTGAATGCAGAAATTGAGGACATTGAATCCCATCTCGGCCAGCGTGGAAGCAGCCGAAGCACCGGCCAGACCCGTACCGACTACAATGATGTCGAGCTTGCGCTTGTTGGCGGGATTGACCAGCTTCTGATGGGCCTTGTAGTTGGTCCATTTCTCAGCCACGGGGCCCTCCGGAATCTTGGAGTCCGCAGCAGGCATTACTTTTACTTTATTCAAATCCATGTTGATTAGTAGGGTTGTGCGCCCGCGGCTGCAGGCTCGGTTGACGGTTTGTTGTTTGCGCTGTTGAGATAATCAAACAGCTTGACCATATTGCCCAGAACTTTCTGGCGGTGCTGAAGAGTCTTGTACTGATCTGCCATCGTGGGATCAGACTGCATGTAAGCCTTGCCCTCGGGCGAGTTGAAGCGTTCGATCTGCTGGTTTGACTGATCGAGCATCTGACGGACACCCATCGAAACCTGATCATAGTCAGACAGTTCGATCTGCAGGCCCAGCTGGGAAGCGTCGGGACCGAAGTCCTTGTCGAGCATCGGCACAACCATATCCTTATACTGCTCGCGCAGAGTCGGGTCGGTCAGATAGAATTTTTCGTGAGCCTTGACGGTGAATACGACACCCTCGGCCAGGAAAAGGAGCACTACGATGGAAACCCACCAGCAGCTGATTTTCTTGAGGCGGTTCATCCAGGGAGTATTGTTCCAACCCACTGACTGGAACATCGACCAGAAACCATGGTTGAGGTGGAACCATAGGGCGATGAAGCCGATGGCGTAAACGATAAGGGTCCAGGGCTGCTCGAAAGCAGACTGCAGGAACAGTGTGCCGGCGGCCGGCGGGAACTCGGTTTCGGCACCGATGGCTTCCTGAAGCTGCATCTTTGCCCAGAACTGGATGAGGTGAACCACCAGGAAAGCCATGACTACGATACCGAGCACGAGCATGTTCTGCGAAGACCATTCCACAGCGGCCGGTTTCTTGGAGATGTTGTAACGCACGTTACCGCGGGCCTTGCGGTTCTGCAGAGTCAGCCACACCGCGTAAGCGATATGGAAGAGAACGACAACCGCGATGAGAGCCGAGCCGATCAGAGCGTACCAGTTGGCGCCCAGGAACTCGCAAACGGAGTTGTAGGCAGCCGGCCAGCAGATTGCCACGGCATTCATCAGACAGTGGAACGTTACGAATAGGACGAGGAATGCGCCCGTCAGGGCCATCACAAACTTACGTCCTACGGATGAGTTTGATAACCACATAGATGTTCTGATTAATTTTATTAGTTTTTATAGTTTATTTCAGTGAATCAGAGCGATAGCCTGGACACAATGCGCCCTTATGGTGCTCTTGCCTTGCAAATTTACACAACTTTCCACAATTACGGAAATTATTCGGCATTTAATTGGGCGCATCCGGCAGATGTTCTTCAGCATATTTAAGCATCATTCCTTTAATTTAACATCCTTATTAACTAAATATTCAAAACATTTAGGGCCGCTGCGGGGTTATACAGATACTATGAAGGACAAGGCAAGATACATAGCAATCACGATAATCGCGGCGACCGCCAGCTTCAGTGCGACGGCGTCACCATTTTCAAGCATGAGCCTTGCCGAGGTCAGCGAGATTCTGGACGACATGCCGGCGGCGAGTGTTTCCGCCGGTTCTGTCATGTCCGTAAGCCTGGATCCGCAATCTGTCACAACCGGACAGCCGCGAAGGATCGATGTGGGCGCCCTGGACCTGATCACAAAGGTCTATGGTGTACTGGACCGGGCATCCACCCGCAACGAATGCATGAGCGGAGCCATCGATTCGCTTGCAATCGTGCCGCACGAGGAGCAGAACTGCCTGTGGCTCGATTCCGACAACGGCTACAATCTGGCATATCGCGGCATGGCTCCGCAGGTGTCGGCAATGGCCAGATTCGACAGCGACGGCTCGATGACCGATTACTGCTACTTCTTCCTCTTCCCTTATGACAGCGCGTCGCGAAAAACCGAGACACAAAGTCAGTCCGATTTCGCAGGTTCTCTGCTCCAGGAAATGCAGGACATGGGACTCGATACCGGAGCCGATCCCGACACCGACGAACTCTTTGACGTCTATGCCGACTGCAGCGGCCGATTTGTCAACGTGCGCCTGCTTGACGATCAGGCTCCCGGCTCATCGGGCAGATACATACTGATGCTGTCGGTGGAACCAACTCCGGCACCCGAAGCTGATCTTGCCGATGCCTCAAAATCCAATACCGATATATAAGTATATATAGGCATATAGGAACCTCGAATAAGAAAGCCTGTCGCCGTGTAAAATTTACAGTTTTGCGCGGCGATTTAACTTTTATTGATACAAAAGAGCAAAATACAAGTCTCTTAAAAATCATAGCATACACAACTGACATCGATGAAAATTATTCTTGTCTAAATTTTGGGTTATATACATTATAAATTTCTACCGTCCGCAAAGTCGGTTCTTGAGAATCGCTGAGCGGGGAACGGTCCGGGCTTCGGGAGAGGTCCGGTGTCGTTTCTTTTTTGGGTAATTGAAAAAAAAGTCGTAATTTTGTGCATATTGGCGGCGAAGGCGCGCACAGCGCGTGTCGCCAGCAGAAGGATAGAGGATCATTATATGGCAGAATATCCACAACTGACACCTGAGGAAGAAGACAGGATAGTAGAAAGCGCCTTTCAGGAATTGCTGCAAGCCTATCTGAACAGCAACCATCGGAAGAAGGTTGAGAAGATAGAGCGTGCCTACCGGTTTGCGAAGAGCGCCCATAAAGGAGTGCGCAGGCGCAGCGGCGAGCCCTACATCCTGCATCCCATCGCAGTAGCCAAGATAGTGATCACCGAGCTGGGTCTCGGCTCCACTTCGATATGCGCGGCCCTGCTTCATGACGTGGTGGAGGATACCGACTATACCCGCGAGGACATCGAATTGAATTTCGGTGACAAGATTGCGGACATCGTGGAAGGCCTGACCAAAATCTCGGGAGGCATTTTCGGCGCTCAGGCCAGTCTTCAGGCCGAGAATTTCCGCAAATTGCTGCTGAGCATGAGCTCGGACATCCGGGTTGTGCTCATCAAAATGGCCGACCGGCTCCACAATATGCGTACGCTGGCGTCGATGCGACCGGAGAAGCAGCTCAAGATCGCCGGCGAGACGCTTTATGTCTACGCGCCTCTGGCCCACCGCCTGGGCCTTTACAAGATAAAGAACGAGCTCGAGGACCTGGCCTTCAAATACGAGCATCCCCAGAAATACGCCGAGATAATATCGCTGATCAACAGCAGCGAGGAGCACCGCCGCAAAGTGGTCGACGAATTCGTAGCCCCGGTGCGCCGCAAGCTCGACGAAGCCGGATTCAAGTATGAGATCAAGGCCAGAGTCAAGAGCGCCTATTCCATCTACTGCAAGATGGAGGCCAAGAAAATACCGTTCGAGGAAATCTACGACATCTATGCCGTAAGGGTGATATTCGAGAACGACGACGACAGCAAGGAACGTGTGCGCTGCTGGGAGATCTACACATTCTTCAGCGACGGCCACAAGGTTCATCCCGACCGGTTGCGCGACTGGACGTCGGTTCCGAAGGCCAACGGCTACCGCGCGCTACATCTCACGGCCATGGGGCCCGAAGGCAAATGGATCGAAGTCCAGATCCGGAGCCGCAAGATGGACGAGATCGCCGAACTGGGCTACGCCGCGCATTGGAAATACAAGACCGGCGTGAGCGACGACGATACCGAACTTGACAAATGGATGAACACCATCAAGGACATCCTGGCCAATCCGGAACCGAACGCCATCGACTTTCTGGACACGATAAAGCTGAATCTGTTTGCCCGCGAGATATTCGTTTTCACGCCGAAAGGCGATCTGATAACGCTCCCGGCGAAATCGACGGTACTGGACATGGCCTTCGCTATCCACACCGAGCTGGGATTGCATTGCATAGCAGGCAAGATCAGCCACAAGCTGGTTCCGCTGTCGCATATACTCGATTCGGGCGACCAGGTGGAACTGATCACATCGGAGAACCAGCAGCCCGAGATGCGATGGATAGAATATTGCCATACGGCCAAAGCCCAGAACGCACTGCGGGCGTTCATGCGCAAGAACCGGCCAGCCATGGTGTCGCGTGGACGCGACGTGCTGGCACGCTTCGCCGAGGGAGAAGGCTTTGAGCTGAACGACAACATCGTGTCTAAACTCTGCAAGAGCCTCGGGCTCAACTCCCCGGAGGATCTCTACGAGCGCGTGGGCAAAGACGAGATCGACCTGACGGCCGACCAGCTGAAGAATCTTTACAAGAAGCGCGCTTCGCTGCTATCCAAGCTGTTGTGGAATCCATTCGCGTCCAAGAAGAAAAACAACAGCAGCAGTCCGGCTCCGCGCACTCCCATCAACCGCAAGGAAGTCTACGAACTGCATCCAGACATCGACCATCCCAATTATGTGATGGAACCCTGCTGCGCGCCGATACCGGGCGACGACGTGCTCGGATTCGTCAACGACGACGAGGAAGTGGTGCTCCACAAGGTGTCCTGTCCGGTTGCGATGCGGCTCAAGACCAACTACGGGCCGCGGCTCGTGGCCACGCGCTGGGGAAGCTGCGCCGAATGCTTCATCGCCAAGATTGCCGTCGAAGGTATCGACCGCATGGGAATGTTGCAGGACATCTCATCGACACTGACCGGGAAGCTTGGCATCAACCTGCGCGGCCTCAACATAAATGCCACGCAGGAAGTGTTCCAATGCCGGCTCACCGTACAGATCGACAACCTTACCACCGTGGAGAACATCTGCTCGGCCCTGCGTGAAATCAAAGGGGTGCAGAAAGCCACGCGAATCTCCTGACAGCAAGACTCAAGAAAATGAAAAAGTTCACCGACGGCATATTTCTGAAAATTCTGATGTTGATCTGCGCCACAGGGATCCTGATGGCGCTGTTGCCTCACAATGACACTCAGAATTACAGTTACGAGCAAAACCAGCCCTGGCGCTATCAGCTGCTGATGGCCGATTTCGATATGGAGATCAAACGCGACACGGCATCGGCCCAGAAAATGCGCGACAGCATCGACCGCTCGTTCATTCCCATCGTAAAGCGCCAGGACGACATAATGGAGGAGACCGTCGGCAAATTTGTCAAGGCTATATCGGACGATGCGAGTCCTAAGGTAGTGAGCGAGCTTGCCAACCTGCTGCGCACAGTCTATGCCCGCGGCGTGGTCGACTCGGACATCTATGACAAGATTCAGAGCAATCCCCGCCGTGAATTGCGGATGGCCCGCAGCGAAAACGGGGCTGACGCCCTGACATCCATAAGCGCCGTCGATATTCTGTCGCCCGCCAAGGCATTCGAATTCATCGATTCCGCCTACAATGCCTCGGGAGCTCCGCTGATAGAATCAAAAAACGACGAGATAGCACACGCGCTCAATGCCGTTCTCGTGCCCAATGTCGTGCTCGACACTCTGGCCGACACCAAGCTCCGCAATCAGGAATATCTGGCTTGCGACGCCTCGATCGGCGTAATCAAGAAGGGCCAGCGCATCGTGGACCGCGGCGAGATCATAACCCCGCAGATCTACACCAACCTCAACAATTACATGCAGAAGGTTCGGGAGAAATCGGACGACGAACGTTCGTCGTCCTATTTCTACGTAGGCCAGGCGCTCTATCTGCTCACGTGCCTTGTGGGACTTTACCTCTTCATGAGCATTTACAGACCACGCTTCTTCCATTCGAACAAGCAGATGCTGTTCCTGCTTTCCTTCATCACGCTGTTCGTGATATTCGCGATCCTGATGTTCGAGCATATCACCAACGGCATATATCTTGTGCCGTTTGCTGCGGTGCCGGTGGTGATTTTTGTATTTTTCGACTCCAGGACAGCGATATTCTCGCTGGTGGTAACGGTGATGATATCGGCGCTGCTGGCTCTCGACGCTATGGAGTTCATTTTCCTGGAACTGGCCGCAGGCATGGCTGCGGCCTTCAGCATCAAGACATTGAGCCAGCGCAGCCAGCTGTTGCGCACCGCTTTGCTGACATTCCTGACATATGTGTTGGCCTACACCACCGTGATGCTGCTCACCAACGGCACACTGCATGGTTTCCAATGGCGCTATATCAGCATGTTCGCAATCAACTCGGTGATCCTGAGCTTCGTATACATCCTGATTCTGGTAATCGAGAAGTTATTCGGTTTCACGTCGACCGTCACACTGGTGGAACTGTCGGATATCAACAATCCGATATTGCGTAAACTCGCCGAGGAAGCGCCCGGCACGTTCCAACACTCTATGCAGGTGTCGATGCTGGCCGCAGAAGCCGCGCGTTCCATCGGAGCCAATACGCAGCTGGTCCGCACCGGAGCGCTCTATCACGACATCGGCAAACTCGAAGGTCCGGTGTTCTTCACCGAGAATCAGCATGGTGTCAATCCGCATCTGGGACTCGATCCCGAAGTGAGCGCCCAGAAAATCATATCGCATGTGACCCACGGAATGACCCTGGCCCAGAAAATGAAATTGCCCGAGATGGTGCGCAGTTTCATTCCCGAGCACCATGGTCGCGGCCTGGTGAGATACTTCTACAACACTGCCGTCAACGAGAACAAAGATCCGGAACATCCGATTGACAAATCTAAGTTCATGTATCCCGGGCCGAATCCGCAGACCCGCGAGACGGCCATACTGATGCTGGCCGATTCGGTCGAGGCCGCGTCACGCAGCCTCAAGGAATACTCCACTCAGGCCATCAACGACCTGGTCGACAACATTGTCGACGGCAAACTCAAGGAGGGACTGCTACAGGAAAGTCCGCTGTCGTTCCGCGACATCGAGACGATCAAGAACTCCTTCAAGAAGCGTCTGGCCACTATCTACCATGCCCGTGTGGCATACCCTGAACTGAAGAAACCGGAGACGGCCACGAACTAAACATACCGTTCCGTTCGTTTAAACAATGAACCCCCCTGGGCTCCGGCCCCGGCAAATAACCTGAAAAGAGATGATGGTATTTCTGATCATATTGAGCTGTTTATTTTTCGCCGGCGCACTTGTGGCGCTGCCCACGCGCATCACGATTGCGCCCGCACTGTCGTATATCGGACTCATTCTGCTCAGTCTCGCCACCAAGAACGGCTATCCCCTGCTCCCCCTCAACGGCACGATCCTGACCGGCTGGTTCTGCATGACCCTGGTCGTGACGCTCGCCACATTCCTCACGGCTCCCGCAGTGCGGGCACAGACCCGCGGCATGGGCTACATGATGATCGGCGCATTGGTCGGACTGGCAGTCGGACTGCTCGGATTCACCGTATCGTCAAATATATCCCTCCTATACTCAATCATGATTCTGTCCGTAATCGCCGGAATCTTCTTGGGATTCCTGCTTTACACGCAGACTCCTTCAGGACGCCCCGTAGGCCCGGGATCGGGCAACTTCTTCCGTTATCTGCTGGCCAAGGGATTCCCGACAGCCATCACCGTGATGCAGATCGGCGTGGTGCTCGTTCTGATAATCGCCCTTAACAATCATTGAAATGCTACGCAAGACCAACTGGATAATCGCACTGCTCGCCGCCATTGCCGTCGTCCCGGCAATAAGCTGGGCCCAGACTGCCCCGAAGAAGACAAATTCACGCAAGATTGTGGTGGAGCGTCCTGACCTTGAGGAGATACGCCGCGTCACGCTTGACCCCCAGGGCAAATACTATTTCCCGAAACTGATGGCCAAGTACGAGGTCAACGACACCACGATGACCCCCGATGAGTTCCGCCATCTCTATCTGGGTTACATGTTCCAGGAGGATTACGACCCTTACCGCGTATCCCCCTATTCCGGACGTACGGACGAACTGCGCTCCAAACCCACCCACACGCGCGAGGAGATCGACACCATCACCAAATATGCCCAGCTGGCACTGCAGGACAATCCTTTCGATCTGCGTCAGATGTCGTTTCTGGTGCATGTCCTCAAGGAACGTCGCAAGGATATGAGGGCCAAAATCTGGGAATACCGGCTGGAACATCTGCTCGGAGCCATCAAAAGCACCGGCAGCGGCGAGGATCTGGAGAATGCCTGGTACGTAATCTACCCCGTGCATGAATACGACATGGTTCAGCTCCTGGGCTATGAGGCCACCGACGCCAGTTTCATCGACCCCGGTTACGACTACCTGACCGTGCGCCCCGATGAGACCGACAAACGTAAGCGCGACAAATCGGCCAAAGGCTTCTACTTCAACGTCCAGATTCCCCAGCAGCAATACGAGCTGAAACATCCGGAGGATGATGCGACGGAGTATGAAACGGATGTGAACGTAGCGGATTCTTAATATGTATGATTTATAATTGAAATAAAAATGGAAAATGAAATGAAAGTAGCTCCCGGCATGTTTGTGGAGTACACATATAAATTACTGAACGCGGCCGACGGATCGCTGCTGTTCGAGGCAACGGCCAAGCATCCGGACGAGATGATATTCGGAGTGTCGCAGGATGTTGTGCCCGGACTGGCCCATGCCATGGAAGGCTTGAAGAAAGGTGACCGTTTCGAGGTGACACTGCCACCGGCAGCAGCCTTCGGCGAGCGTAACGAGGACGATATCGTCGAACTGGAGCGCGCCATCTTCGAGCGTGACGGTGAGCTGGCCGAGGAAGTCGAGGTCGGCGCCGTGCTGCCGATGATGACTCAGGAGGGCTATCGGATCATGGGCACGATTCTGGAGATCGGCGACAAGATGGTCAAGATGGACTTCAACCACCCGTTCGCAGGTCTGAACGTAACCTTCACGGGCGAAGTGGTCAATGTCCGCGAGGCTACGCCCGAGGAGATTCATCCGGTATCGGGATGCGGCGGTTGCTGCGGCGGCAGCAATGGCGACTGCAATTCCGGCGGTTGCGGATCGGGATGCGGCGGTTGCAATTGATCAAAGAAACCAAAATAAACAGAGGGGATGGCCGGCCGGTCATCCCCTCTGTTTATTTTGCAATATCCGTCCGATTATTCATCGGCCGGAGCGAGCTGCACTGTAAAGTGACGCATCAGTTCGGCTTCCCAGGTGATCTTGACACCGCGGGTTATGGATTCGCGGCGGTCATAAACATTCTTGAGAGCGGCGGCGATGACACGCATATGGTTGTCGGTGTAAACCCTGCGCGGAATGGCGAGACGCACGAAGTCGTTGCCTCCGAAACGGTTCTCGCGGGTCACAGGGTCGCGGTCGGCCAGAATATAACCGATTTCACAGCCGCGTATGCCGGCCTCGCGATATAGTTCCACGGTCAGGGTCTGTGCCGGGAATTCCTCCTTGGGCACATGGGTCAGCACCTTCAGGGCATCGACAAAGATGGCGTGACCTCCGGCGGGACGCTGATACGGGATTCCGTATTCGTCGAGCAGCGAAGCCAGGAATTCCACCTGATGGATGCGGGCATGCAGGTTGGCGAACTCGGTATTTTCATCGAGGCCCACAGCCAGCGCGGCCATGTCACGGCCGTTCATTCCGCCGTAGGTCAGATATCCTTCGAAAGGAATGGCGAAACGCTTGGCGCCTTCGTACCAGTCCTCCCAACGCGTGGCGATGAAGCCGCCCATGTTCACGATACCGTCCTTCTTGGCCGACATGGTCATGCCGTCGGCCAGCGCGAACATTTCCAAAGTGATTTCCTTGATGCTCTTGTCGGAGTAGCCTTCCTCGCGGGTCTTGATGAAATAGGCGTTTTCTGCGAAACGGGCCGAGTCAAAGATGACACGCTTGCCATATTTGTCGGCAAGAGCGCGGACCTCTTTCAGATTGGCCATCGACACGGGTTGACCGCCGGCAGTGTTATTGGTGATGGTGACGATGATGAAGGGAACCTTGTCGCCATGTTCGCGGAGCACTTTCTCCAGTTTGGCGGGATCGACATTTCCCTTGAAGGGGACCTCCAGCTGCGTGTTGCGGGCTTCGTCGACAGTGCAGTCAGCGGCCACGGCTTTGCGGGATTCAATATGACCTTTCGTGGTGTCGAAATGCGAATTGCCGGGCACCCAGTCACCTTCGTGGACGAGATGAGAGAACAACACATTCTCGGCGGCACGCCCCTGATGTGTCGGTATGACATAGTCGAAACCGGTGATTCGGGTGATCGTGTCCTTCAGTTCATAGAAAGAACGGGCACCGGCATAGCTTTCGTCGCCCATCATCAGCGCGGCCCACTGGCGGTCGGACATCGCTCCCGTTCCGCTGTCGGTCAGCAGGTCGATGTAGACCTGATCGGCGCGCAATTGAAACACATTGTAATGAGCCTCCTTCAACCATGCTTCCCGTTCCTGTCGGGTGCTGGTGCGTATGGGCTCAACCATCTTGATTTTCCATGGTTCGGCATAAGGCAGTTCCATAATATGCTCTTTTTAAGGTGTTCAGTTATTCTATTCGCAAAAGTACAAAAAGAATCGTGATATGCAAAATTTATTCTAAAAATATTAGACACCATATTTCGGTGTCCCGATTCATTAAAACATGCACAAAAAAAGCCACCGGAAATCCGATGGCTTGATATCGTTAATGAAAGTATCGAAATTGGAAGGATCGATTCTACTACAATGTCGTTGCGAGATTGGCCATAGTAATGGCGGCGACTGCTGCTTCGGCTCCCTTGTTGCCGAGGCAGCCTCCGGCACGGTCAAGCGCCTGCTGTTGGTTTTCGACAGTAAGCACACCGAAAATCACCGGAGCTTTGCCGAGGGCATTGAGCCGGGCAGTTCCCTGGGCCGCAATCTGGCAAACATAGTCGAAATGAGGAGTGTCGCCGCGTATCACGCAACCGATCACGATGACGGCGGCAATGCCCGGGCAATTCAGGGCCATTGCCGCGGCATTGACCAGTTCAACCGTACCGGGGACCTTGCGATCCAAAATATTTGCCTCGGGGACGCCGGCCTTGCGCAGCACGTCAAGCGCTCCCTCGCGGAGTTTGCCGGTCACATCCCAGTTCCATTCGGCAGTGAATATTGCGATCCTCTTGTCCTGAGGATCGATAATGGCGGGAATCTGCAACGCAGCTCCGTTGGTGTTCAGAATCGTAGACATTGTTATTTTTCCTCAGATTCTTCCGACTTGGATTCTTCCGACTTCTTATCCCATTTGAGATATTTGGAAGCGCTCTGGACCTTATTGAGGAAAGAACGCCACAGGGAATCGATCTCCTTTTTCTCGTCGATATTCTTGATAAGGTCGTTGATTTCCTCGGGGGCGACTTTGGATCCGACAGCCTTGGCATGAGGAAGGACGGCCTCAAGGAGCCGCTTTGCGCGGTCGGTCTGCTGGCGGCTGTGCATCATGAGCCGGGCTACAGCGACGGTCATCGCCACCTCGCGTTCGGTGACGCGGCCGGTGCGTTTCTTCGACAGTTTGATAGCCTCCATGTAGAAACGTATGGCTCCGCGGTAATCGCCCGTCGATGCCATCAGCTCGGCGTCTTTGCAAAGCGAGTCTACAAGACGGTCGGTCGCGGCGGCAACGCCGGCATTGACTTTCTCGTAGAGCATGCCTGTATGTTCCTGCTGCTTGGCCAGCAATTCAAGCATACGTTTGCGCGAACGCAACACTTTGGTGCTAAGCTCCATTGCCATCAGATGATAGGGGCCGAAACGGTCGGCGTCGTGCTTCAGCAATGGGTCGATATATTTGAATATATGCTCCAGCTGCTTCTTGCTCATCTTGAAATCCTTGAGAGCGTAATGGATTTCGGCCAGGTCGAAAAGCAGGGTTATAAAAGCCACACGGAATTCCAGATTACTGAAATCCGAGAATTCACGCAGACGGTGCAGCGATTCCACTGTCTTTTCGTAAGCTTTCTGGTATTCTGCAGCTTCGAACAGAGTCACGGCCTCGGAGCGCAGGGCCTCGATGTCATGAAGTATTTTCTTGTCGTCAGCGTTCTTTTTGACGCCCGAAAGTTCGGGTTTATACTCGATAAGGCTCATATTTCAGTGTTTTTCTAAGTTCTTCTAATTATTGCAATTTTTAGATGCCTGCTCCATGGATTTATGACCCAGATAGCCACCATGGTGTCGCTTGGCATACTCGGCCGAGGAGAACCCGATGGCTTTCATGGTAGCGACCACCAGAACATCGCCCATCACGGTCATCATGGTGGTCGAGGTGGTGGGAGTGAGGCCCAACGGGCAGACTTCGGGGCTGTTGCCCGTGGAAAGAGTCACGTCGCCGCAGCGACCCAACTGCGATGCCGGGTTCCCTGTTATAACAATTATGGGGAGCGTCGGGTTCAGCACATGCGCCAGTTCCACGAGTTCGACAATTTCGCGTGTTTTCCCGGAATTCGACAGCAGGAGCAGCAGGTCGTTCTGCTGGATTATGCCGAGGTCGCCGTGCTGGGCTTCCGATGGATGCAGGAAAGCGGCCGGAGTTCCTGTGGAACAGAAGGTGGTGGCGATATTCATGGCTATCTGACCGGCTTTCCCCATACCGGAGCATACCAGTTTGCCGCCATGACGGTGAATTCTGTCGACAATCAGGGCCACAGCACGTTCGTATCCGTCGTCGACGGGAATGTTCAGAATGGCCTGCGATTCCTTGGCAAGGATATCGCGCATCAGAGTCTTTATGTCATTATTGTCCATAAGTCGAAAAGTCAATCATGTTTTATGGCTTTCTCCAGAGCGTTTCGCCAGCGCGCGGGCATCGGAGCGGAATGCTGGGTTTCGGCATCGAAGCTGACCATTATGGTCTCGCACGCCGATTTAATTTCGCCTGTGTGGGCGTCGGCAATGACCTGCAGCAACTTGAAACTTCGGTCGTGGATGGCCTCGCACCGGGTACCGACCACCAGATCCTGTCCGAAATAGAGCGGCGCAAGATACGCGCAGTCCACATTGGCTATCACCGTTTCCACGCATTTCCAGTCAATTTTCCAATCGGCTATCGCTTCGAAGAAACGGGCCTTACCCGTATCATAAAACGAAAAATATACCGTGTTATTGACATGTCCCAGAATATCGATGTCATTGAATCGGATTTCGACAGGTGTGATATGGTGAAATTCCGACAGAGGGGGTAATGAATCTATCTGCATCAGGAAATGAATCTTATGTCGCGCACCACATCGCGGCCGAGGGTGCTGTTGATTATCTTAATTATAGAGCTTCGGCTCATATCGAGGTCGTTGCGCAGCGAGGCGGCGGCGACCGCGACGGTCATTATGCCGCGGCGCATGGCCGGTTTGGAGCTGCGGGCGGCAATGTACTGACCCACCACCCGCGGCCACAGGGCGCAGGCGCGGGTTTCGAGCAGCTTCTCGGTCAGGTTCTCCTCCTCGATGGCGCGCCGCAGCACATCGCCCACGCTTTCGGCCTCAACTCTTTTCATACGATTTCGAATCGGCCGTCGGCCACCGAGAAGAGCTTGCTCTCGCCCTGCAGCGAGGCTATTGTCTCGTCCAGGTGCTCGCGGTTGGTGTCCGTGATGAATATCTGTCCGAAACTGTCGCCGCTCACCGATTGCATGATATGCGACACACGGTCGGAGTCAAGTTTGTCGAAAATATCGTCGAGCAACAATATCGGAGTGATGCCGGTGCGCTGGCGCAGGAAGTCGAAAATGGCGAGGCGCAGTGCTATGACATACGACTTGACCTGGCCCTGACTTCCGACACGCCGCAGCGAGTGCGACCCGAGTTCCATCCGGAGGTCGTCGCGATGGACGCCCTGGCTGGTATAACCCAGCACATGGTCCTTGGGCCGGGTGCGGTTCAGGATCTCGGTCATCGAGTCATCGGCCAGCACCGATGAATAACCCAATGAAACGCGCTCTGCGTCGCCCGAGACAGCGCTGTAATGCCGTTGGAACATGGGCCGGATGCTTTCGGTCCATTCGCGGCGTGCTGCGAAAATCTGCGCCGCACTGTCAGCGAGTCCCTGTTCGACGCTCTCGAACAGGAGACGGTCGCGCACACCGGCACGCAGCATGCGGTTGCGGCTCTCCAGGCTTCTGTTATAGCGTATCAACTGGCTCAGGTAAGCTCCGTTGGTCTGAGATATCACCACATCCATCAGCTTACGGCGCACTTCGCCGCTGCCCGTCACCAGCGCCTGATCGGCAGGGGTGGCGGCGACGATGGGGAACCGGCCTATATGTTCGGATATCCGATTGTACTCCTTTCCATTGCGGAGCACCCGTTTCCCTTTATCGCGGGCTATGCCCACGCTGACAACCTCTTCGACGCCGGAATCCATCATATATCCGCCCTTGACCATCAGCATCTCCTGGCCATGCCGGATCAGACCGCTTTCGGGCATCGACTGCATGGGCCGGGCCAGACTCAGGAAGTGCACAGCCTCAAGGAGGTTGCTCTTGCCCATGCCGTTGCGGCCCACGAAGCAATTGACTCCGGGGCTGAGTTCCAGTGTGGCTTCGGCGATGTTTTTAAAATTCACCGCTTCGATGGTATCCAGGCGCATATTCAGAGTTTTTCGCCGTATGCCAAGTCGCCGGCATCACCGAGACCGGGCACAATGTACTGATGGGCGTTAATTTCAGGGTCGATGGCCCCGCACCACAGTGTGGTACGGTCGGCAGGGAAATGCCGGCGGACATATTCCACGCTCTGCTGCGAGGCAATCACCGAAGCGACGTGTATCGTGGCAGGCACTCCGCGGTTCAGAAGGGCCTTATAGGCCAGCTCCATGCTCGAACCCGTTGCCAGCATCGGATCCACCAGAATCAGCGTCTTGCCCTCGATATCGGGACTGGCCATGTATTCGACCACCACATCGAAGGTATCACCCTTCTCACGGTAACGCCGATATGCGCTGACAAAGGCGTTCTCAGCATGGTCGAAATATGTCAGGAAACCGTGATGATAAGGCAATCCGGCACGCAGAATCGTGGCCAGCACCACCCGGTCGGCGGGAGTCTGGCATACCGCCGTACCCAGCGGAGTGGTCACCTCCTCGTTGCGGTAATGAAGCCGCTTGCTTATCTCGTAGGCCATGATCTGTCCGATACGCTCCAGATTGGCGCGAAACCGCATGGGATCGTTCTGAATCGTGACGTCACGCAGTTCGAGCATGTATCTGCTCAGCAGGCTCGGCCGATCGGCAAAATTAATAACTTCTATCTCAGCCATATCTATTATTATCTTATGGATTGCAATTTAAGCGATTCCTCGACATCGAGGGCAATTCGGTCGCGCAATTGGTCGAGTGAATCGAATTTCTGCTCGTCGCGGATTTTGGCAAGCGGCGTCACAGTGATCTCCTTGCCGTAGAGCATGCCGTCGAAACCGGGTATATGGGTTTCGATCGTGACGCCTCGGCCATCGTCGAGCGTGGGGCGCGAGCCGATATTTGTCACGGCAGGCAGCGGGTCATGCCCCGGAATCCCGACCGTCGATGCATATACGCCGCACGCGGGGATGAGTTGCGTGTCGGGAACTTCCAGATTGGCCGTCGGGAACCCGATTTCATGGCCTGTGCGTGTACCCTGAGTCACGAGGCCACGCATGAACCAGCTATAACCGAGCATCCTGCAGGCGTCTTCCATATTGCCTGCGGCGATCGCGGCGCGTATCAGGGAACTGCTGATGCCGGGCAACCGGGGAGCTTCCACCACCTGCATGCCCAATTCGCGGGCCATGGCGACATAATCGTCGAACGATATCCCGGCGCAGTCACTTCCGAAGGAGTTGTCATAGCCCATCATGACGGCGTCAGCGCCTATATCGTCGCGCAACCGGCGGAGCCATTCGCGCGAAGTCATCGCGCACATTCCGGAATCGAAGGGTATCTCGACGGCCTGGGGGACATATTCACGGATATGCCGCATCCGGTCGGCGGATGTAAGCAACATCCGGGGAGCCCGGTCAGGTGCTATCACCGACAGCGGATGACGGTCGAAAGTCACTGCCACAGGACGCAAGCCGAGTTGCCGCCCCTGCGCCGACAGCGTAGTGAGCAGCAACTGATGTCCCAGATGAACCCCGTCGAATGTGCCGGTCGTTACTATACACCGACTTTCTGAACCAATCCCAGACATTGACGTTTTTGCTAATCTTTGCAAATATAATGCTTTTTCCCCTTATAATTGTTCTTATCTCAGATTTTTTTACTCTCAGTGACAAATCGGGAATTTTTCTTGAGCTGAATGTTTGGGATATAGGAATTTTTGTTAATTTTGTGAGGATAAAAGATAACTTTTATCGATGGGAGACTAAAACGAAGAAGACATGCACAATATCAAATCAGTAGGTATTCTGACGTCCGGAGGAGATGCCCCGGGCATGAATGCGGCGATACGCGCGGTGACCCGCGCAGCGATTTATTCGGGATTGAAGGTCTATGGCATCTACCGCGGCTACCGGGGACTGATCTATGACGAGATCGAGGAGTTCAGCACTCAGAACGTATCGAACATTATCCAGCGGGGCGGCACGATCCTGAAGACTGCGCGCTGCAAGGAGTTCCAGTCGCCCGAGGGACGCCAGTGCGCCTACGATGTGCTGCGCCGCCGCGGCATAGATTCGCTTGCCGTGATCGGCGGCGACGGTTCGCTGTCGGGAGCCCGCATCTTCGGCAACGAGTTCCAGTTCCCCATCGTGGGTCTGCCCGGCACGATCGACAACGACCTCTACGGCACGGATACGACCATCGGATACGACACGGCACTGAACACCATCATGGAATGCGTCGACAAGATCCGCGACACGGCCACGAGCCACGAGCGACTCTTCTTCATTGAAGTCATGGGGCGCGACGCCGGATTCCTGGCGCTTAACGGCGCCATCGCCAGCGGTGCCGAGGCTGCCATCATCCCCGAGATCTCCACACAGGTCGACCAGCTGTCGGAGCTGATCAAGGCCGGTTTCCGCAAGTCGAAGAACTCTTCGATTGTGCTTGTGGCCGAAAGCCCCATCACGGGCGGCGCCATGGGGCTGGCACAGCGTGTCAAGGAGGAGTATCCGGGCTACGACGTGCGCGTGACCATTCTGGGCCACCTGCAGCGAGGCGGCTCGCCTACGGCCAACGACCGTATTTTGGCTTCGCGCATGGGTGCGGCTGCTGTCGACGCCCTGATGGAAGACCAGCGCAATGTGATGGTCGGTATCAAGAACGACGAAATCGTATATGTGCCTTTCACCAAGGCTATCAAGAACGACAAGCCCATCGCACAGGATCTCATGTCGACACTGCGCAGGCTCTCCATCTGATGAAGCTCGAGAAGATACAGGATTTTTTGAAAACCACTGCTGACACAGCGGCATCTTTGATCAAGGTGCCGCTGATGTCGCGTACTCCGTCGCCGGCTTCGGCAGAGTCCAGGGATACGGTGATCATCATGGGCAACGGCCCGTCGCTCAGGGATGCGATGGCCCAGCACCGCGAGGTATTGGAACGCACTCCCAAACTGGCGGTAAACCTATCGGCGCTGACGCCCGATTTCCGTGAGCTTCGGCCCGAGTATTATCTGCTGGCCGACATCGCATTCTTTCTGAAGGAGAAAACCGGGAAAGTTCCGGGACTATGGCAGGCGCTTGCGCAGGTGGACTGGCCGATGACGCTGTTTCTGCCCGCCACGGCACGCAGGATGCCGGAGGTCACGGCATTGCCGTCCAACATCACACTGCGCTGGTACAATCTGACACCGGCCGAAGGATGGCGCCCGTTGACGCATTTCCTGTACCGCGCCGGTCTGGCCATGCCCAGACCCCGCAACGTGATCGTCCCCTCGATTATGTGCCTGATGCGCGAAGGATTCAAACGCATAGCCCTGATTGGCGCCGACCACAACTGGAGCCGGACCCTCTGGGTGACCGACAACAACCGCGTGGTGTCGGTGCAGCCACATTTCTACAAAGACGATGACGCCGAGCTGAAACGCGCCGAGGAGATATTCCGCAACGTGCATATCCACGACGTCTACCGCAATTATGCCATAGCGTTCAAGAGCTACTTCGATGTGCGTGACTACGCCGAGGAGCGTGGAGTGACGATACTCAACGCTACGCCCGGCAGTTTCATTGACGCCTTTCCGCGCATCACGCTCGACAAGCTATAAGGCCAGGCCGTTAGAAATATAACCGGGCTATTAACGCCGCCATGCGGAGCGCACGCGGCGGTTCACCGACAGGACATTCAACATGATTATCGCCGCGGTCAGCGCTACGGCCACGACAACCGTGAGCCATACGGATGCGGGCTGCGCGCCGAGTCCGGTCACGGCTCCGAGATAACAAGCCCTGAGCAGGAACATCGAAGCCAGGGCCAGCAAACCGGCCGATGCCGACGCCCCGATCACAAGCCTGCGGTAGGGAGATGCTACCGTGCCCAGATCATAGCCCAGCATCAGCAGCGAGTGCAGCTTGTCGCGGTTCTTCTCCATAATAAGTGACACCGAGAGCAGCAGCACAAAGAAGGACAGCAGTGTTATCACGCATCCTATGCCCATCACGATGGCCGTGACCACGCGCAGCAGGAACGAGGCTTGTGACGCAGACTTGTCGCCCGCAACCTCCCAGTCATGCTCGTCAAGGTATTTGGCTATGGCCACGTCGCCCGGTCTGCTTACATCCACAATCACCCGCTTGGGCAGGCGCGGAAGTCCCCTGCCGAGACGCGAGTTGGCTTCCTCCAGAAATCCCCGGGGCACCAGAATCGTGTTGAGACGGTTGGAAAATCCGGCCACATGGCCCTTGACCTCCATGACCCGACGCCCGTCGTCGCTGCGGAGCACGAGCCGCATGGGAATGCCGCTCATGATGCCTTCCGACATCTGCGGAAGCCCGGCCGAGGATGCGAATCCGAAGTTATACAGGGCAAGATAGTCCTTGTTGATAATGATGGGTACCTCGTTCATTCCGGGTTCCCAATGCCATTCTCCCCCTTTTACATCGACATAGTCGTCGGGAATCGCCTCAAAAAACATCTGGGTGGAAAGGCTGTGCGATCCGCCGTCGACCGACATATAGGCCTTGAAATCGTTGGAAAGGAACGACCCGACGCCGCGCACCCAGGGTTGCCGCTTCAGGTCGGACAGTTCGGCGTCGGTGAAACCGGCGTCCGCACCGGAGATGGTGTTGCCGGAGGTGACTTTCTTATTGATGACCAGATAATCGGTGCTGATGAAGCTGTCTTTCTGCTGCCAGATGCTCCGGGCATCGAGATAGAACTGCAAACCTCCGAGTACGATTGCGAGGCCGATGAAATTAGAAATGACAAAACCGGCCACGCGAGCCGCGGAAGTATTCCTGCGCAGAAGTCTGTCGATAATTTTCATAATCTCAGCAGTTTATCATAGTCGAGCAGGAGATGGTTGCCGACACTGGTTGAAATAATACCCGCGCCCCGGCGGCGGGCCTCCTCGGTGATGATGGCCGCGGCAATGCGGTTGTTGGTTTCGTCAAGATGCGACACGGGTTCATCGAGCATGATAAAATCGAAAGGCTGACAGAGCGCGCGGATTATGGCCAGACGCTGCTGCTGTCCGATCGACATACGCCCCGCGGGATAATCCCTGCGGAACAGTATGCCGAGCCGCTCCATCCAGTCTTCGATCCTGGAATCCTCCAGGTTTCCGGCCAGACAGTTCTTAAGCTGTATGTTCTCCCATGCGGTCAGTTCGGGGAATAGCGAGAGTTCCTGCGGCAGATAAGCGATATTGACGCGCCGTGCCAGCTGCCAGTCGTCGGGCAAGAGCGCGGACACATCGCGGCCGTTGAACAGGAGTTGTCCGCTGTAATCGGTGCGTGCTCCGAAGATGTAGGCGCACATCGAGGATTTTCCGGCGCCGCTGGCGGCCTCGACCAGCACCGACTCTCCGCGGCGAAACGTCACGTCGCTCTGCCATACCTGAGACGCAGGAATAGCCTCACCGGCAAAAACCACCGGAAGCATATCCCGCAGGGTAATGCTTTCCAGTGGCTTGAATTCATTTCTGTTTGTCATTTTCAGTCCGCGATAGCCTTGAGTTTAGTCCGCGATAGCCTCAAGGAAATTATTGTCGGCATTGCGGGTTTTAACTTCAATCTGAAGGTGCAGGCTTCCCGACTCGGGTTCGAGCTTGACCGCTGTCATTTCTATTTGCGGCACATCACTCTTTGTCACCACGGCACCGGCCACGGCACCCTTCAGTGCTTCGCCCATACGGGCGATGCTGACAGCGCCCTTACCGGCTTCACGCGAGCCGAACAGAATATACTTGCCGTCGAGTTTCGTATCGGCGACCATACCCTTCATAAGCGACATCAGGTCGGAAGTGCTCTGACCGTTCGTCGTGATAATGCCGTCGAGCTGGCTGTCCGGGCCAATTGCCACAGCGGCCGTGCCGTCCACACAATTCAGGGCCATCAGATATATGCCCAGCACCGAAGGAGCGCCCTCCGTGCTCTTTTTGAGCTGCTGGATCAACTTGGCAGGAATTGCCACGGCCACCAATCCGTCGGCGTTTCCCTGGAGCCGGCCTATCACATCCTCGTTGATTTTCTGAACGGGCAGATTGTACTTGGCCGCTTTCCCTTTGGAATTCAGGATCTCGGCATCCATTTCCATTTCACCCTTCTTGAATTCAACATCAAAATATATGTACTCGGCGTCGGAGAAAATGGTCTGAAGACCCACCTTGGCGAGAGCGCGCTGTTCGAAACTGCCTTGCGACATGTTCATCAGGGCGCTGATGTCGGCCCATCCGCGGATATCGTCCTCATCCTTGACCAGACGCGACACGAAGTCCGTCTTCGAGAGGAAGCTCTGCGACTCGCTGAGCGAAAGATATTCGAGTATCGTGGAGGCGTCGACGCGGGAACGGCCTCCGAGGACCAGCCAGAAACGGCTGTCCTTGTAGGCGAAAGCTCCGCAGACGTTCACACCCTGCTGGTCGGTGAATTTTTCGCCGGCATTCTTCTCGGCGAAGGCCCTGAAATCGTCGGAATTCGAAAGCAGGCCGGTGAGATAGGTTGTCACACCGTCGGTGAACACGACAGCGACAGTGGGATCAACACCGTTCTTTTCCTCAAGCAGCGCGGAGGCTTTGGGGTTTGTGCGGCCAATGGCGGCTTTGATACCGGGCGCGACGAGCAGTTTGCCGTCTTTGACTTCGCTGCCGCTTTTCTTGATGATGGACTCCAGGTCGGCCACGGCGACACAGGATGCCGTTGAGGGGACAGTCCGGAAAATGTCCTCGATATCGGCGGAGATATTCTTGCTGCAACCGGCGGCGACCAGCAGCAGAGCAAGCATCAGCACATTAAAAAGTTTGTTCATAGCGTATTACATTTTATTATAACGACTGCAACGCATCGCCCCGAGGCAACGCCAATACCGCAGGACTCAATCAGGCGAGAGAAAACAATCATCTGATATAGAGACAGGGCGTCCTCGCGAACGCCCTGAAGCTGTTATTGTTGTCCTACATAAAGTGGGTGGAGATGGATTCGAACCACCGTAGGCATAAGCCAGCAGATTTACAGTCTGCCCCATTTGGCCACTCTGGTATCCACCCGATTGCAAGCGCAAAGTTAATACAAAAAGGCGGAAATGTCAAAATAAAAAGACAATAAGGAAATATTTCTTTATTTTTTGGCAAGTTTAAGTAAAATTTAGTAATTTTGCACGTTGAAATTTACTGAATAGACGTTACATATTCAGACGAGATAACTTAAGGCATCGTTCCATAAAAAATGTAAACGCCAGGGCGGTGGATTTTCGAGGTAATTTATTCGATCTCTGAGGGATCAGCCTTACGGCTGTGACCGAGGAGAGCGGATAAATTAACCGAAAAGACACCGGGCAAGGCTCAAAATAAATTTGAATTGTTAAATACAATCTATTAATAACAGGCATGTCCTAAAAAGATATTACCTCGGCCTCGCAGCTGCACCTCATCTTTAGCCTTTTGACTCAGTCACATAGGCTACTATGATCCTGAGTCTGCAAGTCTAACCTTTAGCTCAGCGACTGAATAGGAGCTAAATCTGAGGCACATCTGCGACCCTGGCGAATACATTTTTTAAGGAACGATGCCAAAGGTCAGCGATGGTCAAAAATCATTGCAAACGTATTAGGATAAAGGAAATAAATTCAATAAACCCAATAAAATAAAGATAGAATTATGAGCACATTAGATCTGTCTCAGTACGGTATCAAGGATGTGAAGAAGATCATCCACAACCCGAGCTACGACGAACTGTTCAAGGATGAGACCAACCCGGCCCTGGAGGGTTACGAGAAAGGCACTCTGACCGACCTTGGCGCCGTTGACGTAATGACCGGCGTATACACCGGCCGTTCGCCTAAGGACAAATATCTGGTGAAAGACGAAGTAACGGAGAACACCGTATGGTGGACTACCGACGAGTACAAGAACGACAACAAGCCCATCAGCACGAAGGTATGGGACGAGCTTCGCGATAAGGCCGTAAAGGAGCTGAGCGACAAGACCCTGTATGTTGTTGACTGCTACTGCGGCGCCAACCCCGCAACCCGCATGTGCGTTCGCTTCATCATGGAAGTTGCATGGCAGGCTCACTTCGTTACCAACATGTTCATCCGCCCCTCCAAGGAGGAGCTGAAGGACTTCAAGCCCGACTTCGTAGTATTGAACGCATCCAAGGCAAAATGCGAGAACTATAAGGAACTGGGTCTCCACAGCGAGACAGTCGTGGGCTTCAACCTCACGGCGCGCGAGCAGGTTATCAACAACACCTGGTACGGCGGCGAGATGAAGAAGGGTATGTTCTCGATGATGAACTACTTCAACCCCCTGCGCGGCATCGCCTCGATGCACTGCTCGGCCAACACCAACATGGACGAAACCAGCACCGCAGTATTCTTCGGTCTGTCCGGTACGGGTAAGACCACACTGTCGACCGACCCGAAGCGCAAGCTGATCGGAGACGACGAGCACGGCTGGGACGACAACGGCGTGTTCAACTACGAGGGTGGCTGCTACGCCAAGGTTATCAACCTGTCGAAGGAGAACGAGCCCGACATCTACAACGCCATCACACGCGACGCACTGCTCGAGAACGTAACCGTACGTCCCGACGGAACCTGCGACTTCGCTGACAAGAGCGTTACGGAGAACACCCGAGTATCCTATCCTATCTACCACATCGAGAACATCGTTAAGCCCGTTTCCAAGGGTCCGGCTGCCAAGCAGGTAATCTTCCTGTCGGCTGACGCATTCGGCGTTCTGCCTCCCGTAGCCATCCTGAACAACGAGCAGGCCAAGTACTACTTCCTGTCCGGATTCACCGCCAAGCTGGCCGGTACAGAGCGCGGCATCACCGAGCCGACTCCTACCTTCTCCGCTTGCTTCGGCCAGGCCTTCCTGTCGCTGCACCCCACCAAGTACGCTGAGGAGCTCGAGAAGAAGATGAGCGCCAACGGCGCCAAGGCTTACCTCGTGAACACCGGCTGGACCGGTACAGGCAAGCGTATCTCGATTCCTGATACCCGCGGTATCATCGACGATATCCTGAACGGCGACATCGAGAAGGCTCCTACAAAGGTTCTGCCCTACTTCGATTTCGTTATCCCGACCGAGCTGCCCGGCGTTAACCCCGCCATCCTGGATCCCCGCGACACCTACGCCGATCCTAAAGAGTGGGACGAGAAGGCCAAGAAGCTCGCCGAGATGTTCATCAACAACTTCAAGAAGTTCGAGACCAACGCAGCCGGCAAGGCTCTGGTTGCCGCAGGTCCTCACATCTGATTCATCTCAACAGACAATGCATAAGAGAGGCGTGTGCTCCGGCACACGCCTCTCCTGTTTTTTAGAGATATTCATAAAAAAGAGTACTCCTTATCTCAATAAGAAGTACTCGTTATCTGGATGTATTGCAATTAGATTCCGCTTGTGGAATTATTTGGCATTGCTGACGGCGGGAACGTTCTTGTTATGGGCGTCGAAGATGCGACGCGCCGAGTTGTCGAACATCCGCCAGTGTGCCTGCTGGTCGGCAGGAATCATGTGGCTCATGCCCGAAGGCACGACACGGAAATTTCCGCGCGCTCCGTGAGGTTTCTGCGCGAAGAACGTGTCGTAAGCGGCATGTTTGAAACGAGCCTTGCCGTCGGCGTCACGCTCCACGCGCACCTTGACAAGCGCTCCGCCACGCGTGTCGCCGGTCTTCATATTCGAGATGAAATTACCCAGCGAATAGACCAGCCGGATATCCTTGTTCCCGGCAGCATTGTGACGCACTTCCATGGGCTGTATCACATGGGGATGTCCGCCGATGATCAGGTCGACGCCAAGATCGGTCAGAAAATCCGCCAGGTCCTTTTGCGCGGCGCCCGGCAGGAGGACATACTCCACGCCCCAATGTACGGCGACGCAGAGGATCTCAGCCCCCGCATCGCGGGCGGCCTGCACTTCGCGCGCAATTTTGTCACGGTCGATCAACGACACCTCCACCCCCTCGCGGGGCTCGATCCCGTTAGTGCCGTAGGTATAGTTCAGAAATCCGAATTTGATTCCGTTAATATCCTTGATGAATGGAGCCTTGCGGGCACGGTCGGCGGCATCATGATAGGTGCCCACGTGATCTATCCCGAGGCTGTCGAGGGCTGTCAGCGTACGCCGGGCTGCCTTGTCACGCCGGTCCAGGCAATGGTTGTTGGCTGTCAGGAACATGTCGAAGCCGGCATCTTTCAGAGCCTGCGCATAGCTGTCGGGAGCCGAGAAGCAGGGATAGCCCGTGTAATCTGGACCTCCGCCCAACGGCACTTCAAGATTGCACACGGCATAGTCGGCAGCCGTGATTTCAGGAGCAATCAGCGTGAAGCAGTCGCTATAGTCATAGCCCTTGCCTCCGGCCAGTTCTTTGGCTCGGTCCAGCTGCGCCTGATGCTGCATGGCATCGCCCACAAAAATCAGATCGGCTCCCTGACGGGCGCCAGGTTCAGACGCTCCCGTCAAAAACGACAGGAGACTGAATAACAATATAAAAACCCCCATATTACACCTGTATTATTCTATGGTCTGACTCGAGAATGTGAAATAAATCTGAGCCTTGTCCGTATCGAGCAACGTCATCGACGGAGCGCTCAGGTAGGGAGCCACGCGCGTGACATAGGTGGTGACTGAGCTGTAACCCTGCACATCTTCGGTGGTGACCGCTACAGGCACGAGCACAAACTCTTCGTCCTCGCCCTGCATGTTGCCCTTCTTGACCTCTTCGAGCACCTTAAGGAAATAAGGACGCATATTCTTGAAGGAATAGCACGCGTTTTCCGAGTCATATTTGGCATAGAAGCTGTCGGTGTTATCGGGAATCTTGTTGTCACGGAAGAAAGCCTCGCGATCCTTTTTGCGGACCATCAGCAGATAGGGAGCGACTTCGAGCCCATAGTCGTTCTTGACGGCATGCGCGGGAATCATCATCGAGAGGTCGGTAACGACTGAAAGCTCCGTACCGGCTTTCAGGTAGCGCTCCACAAGGCTCTTGAGCGGAAACTTGATCGAAAGCATGTAGCCGCCGGGCGATGTGATGATGGCATCGCCGTCGGCAATGCGCTGCTTGAGCTGTGCGGAAGGCTTATATACGATATTGTTCGAACTCAACACCTCGGGCTGGGACGCCAGGATGCAGAGCGAGTCGCGCACCGGGCCATTCTTGTAGGAAACCTTTCCATCCTCGGTGGTGTAAGACACACGGCCCATGCGGTGCCAGTAGATATAGGACTGCACCATCGACACGTTGGCCACACAACCGTTGCCGAAATTCTGCTCCACATATATGCCGGGGAACCATTGGGCGAAAGTCTGCGGCCACGCGAAGATCGGGTCGCCGGCGCGATATTTATCGAAGATTTCGACAGCGAACTCCTTGGGAAGCTTCACGTCGATATCTACATAAGAATCATTTTTGTAGGCGGAATCTCCCTTGGCTATATTGGAGATCGTATAGCTGCGCACACCGTAAGGCTTGGCCGGATCGTAATATCCCTGAGGATTGAAATCAGAGGATATGTCCGAGGGAAGCTGCTGAGTGAGCCGGTACAGTTTAAGCTGCTGGGGAGCCAGCGAGTCACCGGTAAGGTTGCCGCGAAGCACGAAGAGGTGCATCTTGATCGAATCCACGTCGTCGCGCTTGATCGAATCGGGGATCAGCAGATTGGTGGAGCACATCATCTGGGCCACGAACGAGCAGGAAAGCGAGCCGTACTCGGGAACGGTGAGACGTCCTAGGAGCTTGTTTGTGGCGCGGGAATCGATATTGTCAAGCCATTCGGCCGTGCCGTCGAGGTCGGCCGTAATGGTATCGACGGCGATAGCCACTTCGCCGCTGACGAGCGACGAACCGATGTCGCTGACCTCGTCCTGACAGCCGGTGGCCGCCATCAGCAGACAGACTGCCGTCAGCGTATACAATATGCGCTTCATTTCTTCTTCGTCATTAAGGATTTGTAGAACTCGTCGAGTTCGGGGGCATGCGGATCGTCGGCGTCGATGCTGATCCAGGGGGTGCCGTTGGCCTCGCACCGGGCCACGAGATCGGGATCCGGCTCGATTCCTCGGAACACGACGCCGTCCGACCACTGGATGGCTATGCT
>JAQXIE010000028.1 GCA_029007645.1 Bacteroidales bacterium | reverse complement strand
GAGATGTCGAAGTCCACGTCCGACAGATAGACGGGATTGTGGCCGAGGCGGATAAATTCGTCAATGCGGTCCTGACGGTGCACATACCAGCCGATGCGGTCGCAGTTGGACAGCAACAGCTTGGCCAGGGCCGTACCCCAGCTGCCGCTGCCTATCACCGCAACTTTACCCATCGAATTCATCACTCACGGGTTTCAGATTGGTCGGCATCCTGTTTTTCCTCGGCGTTCTGTTTCTTCTCCGGGCGCATCTGGGGGAAGAGGAGCACTTCCTGGATAGTGGGCTGGCCGGTGAGCAGCATGGCCAGACGGTCCATGCCGATGCCCATGCCCGATGTGGGAGGCATGCCGTATTCCAGAGCGCGGATGAAGTCATGGTCGATGATCATGGCCTCGTCGTCGCCCTTGTCGGCAAGCTTCATCTGGTCGACAAAGCGTTCGTATTGGTCGATGGGGTCGTTCAGCTCGGAGTAGGCGTTGGCCAGCTCCTTGCCGTTGACCATCAGCTCGAAGCGCTCGGTCAGCTCGGGATTCTCGCGGTGACGCTTGGTCAGAGGCGACATCTCAACCGGATAGTCGATGATGAATGTGGGCTGGATATAAGTGCCCTCGCATTTCTCGCCGAAGATTTCGTCGATCAGCTTGCCTTTGCCCATTGTCTTGTCGACCTCGATGCCGTTGGCGCGGCAGAAGTCGAAGAGTTCCTGTTCCGACTTGCCGTCGATGTCGAATCCCGTCTTTTCGAGGATGGCCTGACGCATCGTGATGCGGGGATAGGGCGCCTTGAAATCAATTTCGTTGTCGCCCACCTTGACCTTGGTGGTGCCGTTCACGTCCATGGCTATCTTCTCGAGCATCTTCTCGGTGAAGTTCATCATCCAGCGGTAGTCCTTGTAGGATACGTAGATTTCCATGCAGGTGAACTCGGGGTTGTGGGTGCGGTCCATGCCCTCGTTGCGGAAGTTGCGCGAGAATTCGTAGACGCCTTCGAAGCCGCCCACGATGAGGCGTTTCAGATAGAGCTCGTCGGCGATGCGCAGATACAGGGGGATGTCGAGCGCGTTATGGTGCGTGATGAAAGGGCGAGCCGAAGCCCCGCCGGGAATGGCCTGGAGCACGGGCGTCTCGACCTCCAGATAACCGTGCGAATTGAAATATTCGCGCATGGAGTTGAACATGCGCGTGCGCTTGATGAAGATGTCGCGGACACCGGGATTGACCACCAGGTCGACATAACGCTGACGATAGCGGAGTTCGGGGTCGGTAAAGGCGTCGTAGGCCACTCCGTCCTTCATCTTGACGATGGGCAGCGGGCGCAGGCTCTTGCTGAGCAGCGTCAGACTCCGGGCATGGATGGAGATCTCGCCGGTCTTGGTACGGAACACCTCGCCGGTGATACCTACGAAGTCGCCGATGTCGAGCAATTTCTTGAACAATGAATTGTAAAGTTCCTTGTCCTCGCCGGGGCAGAGGTCGTCGCGCGACACGTATACCTGAATACGGCCGTCGCTGTCCTGCAGCTCCATGAAGGAAGCCTTGCCCATGATGCGTCGGCTCATGACGCGGCCGGCCACACTGACCTGACGCGGCTCGGCGTCATCTTTAAAATTTTCCTTGATCTCGGCGCTGTGGCCGGTGACGGGAAATTCCGCGGCCGGGTATGGTTCGACACCCATATTGCGCAGTGTCTCAAGACTGTTGCGTCTCACTATCTCTTGCTCGCTCAGTTCTCGGTTTGCCATATCTTTATTCAGTCTTCTTTTACGTAGTTATGTAATTATATAAATATTGTTTAGAAATATATAGAGTCGTTCGGCACGGGATTGTCAGGAGATGCATTCGGTTCGAGCGACGGGTCGAAGCTTTCGTTGGGGCTTTCGGCATATGGATCGTCGGAGATGTCGAGGGAGTCGGTAGCCGGGGCGGCCGAATCTATTACGGGCGTCTGGTAGGTAAAGACGGCTTCTTCGATGACGGTGTCGGTCGGCAATGTGTTTTCCTCATTCTCGTTCGTTCCCGGATCGGGGCGGAGAATTTCGGAATTAAGGGTTGTGATCATCATGAGCAGGCCGAACAGGAAGAAGAGCAGGGAGCTGACTATCAGCATTATGTCGACTCCAAGCATACGGGGTTTCCGCGGCGTGGCGGCGTGGCCGTTGAAAGTGCGTGCCAGCAGAGCGATGAAAGGAATTATGGAAGCGGCGATCCAGATTGCGCCGACGATGATCATAGATGAGAAACCGACATCGGGGCCAAGGAGCCCGACAAGTCCCATCAGCAGGCCGGCTATGCACAGAGTGACAACCAGCCAGGCCAGTAATGACATTCGGCAGTCGCGTCCCGACTCTCCGTCGCGGAAATCGGCGTAACGCATTATCCACGGTTTGATGAAGTAGGCTTCGAACCATCCTTCATATACCTTCTTGGATGTGTATATCTTCTTGACTTTCATAATGTTATATGCGTCATCACGGACAAGTCACAATGACTTGCCGCAACGACGTCGTAACTTTGTTTGCAAAAATAGCTAAATTTTTGCAAACGGCGAAAAAGTAGAGCCTGAATCGGCCTCCGGAACGGTGCCTTATTCGGGCAGTGTAAAGGTGATGTTTATCTGCGTCTGGGCGTCGCCATTGTCGGCGGCCGTCCAATGCGGCATGTTCTTGACCAGCCGGATTGCCTCGGCTTCAAGATCGGGATCGATCATGCGTACGATCTTGATGTTGCCGATAGTACCGTCGGCCTTCACAGTGAAGCTCACCGGAACCACACCCTCGATACCGTTGTCGATGGCGACCTGCGGATACTTCATGTTCTCGGCGAGATACTTGTCCATAGCCTCTTTGCCGCCGGGATATTCGGGAACAGTGCCGGCCAGTGCCGTGCCGCTGATGCCGGCTGCAATTGCCAATGTTGCCAGTATTTTCTTCATAACTCAATCTTTTGGCGCCGTATAAAAACCGCGCCGTTTATCCTTTTGATGAAAACGGTGCGGAAAGGTTTAATATTTCGTTACTTGCATTTTTCAACAAGAAGGCGCGCGGGTTGGTTCAGACTACTTACGGAGTGAGTCGACGATTAGTTGGGCGGCGGTCTGCGAAGCGACGGCGTTGCCGAGGCGCAGTTTCATGTTCTTGTAACCCTGCAGTTGGAAAGTAAGCCTGGGCGACGGCTGGAGCAGCGGCGAGAGTTCGCGGGCTATGCTTTGTACGGTGCATCGGTCGAGCAGCAGTTCGGGGATAATGGCGTTGCCGACGATCAGATTGGGAAGCGAGACATAGTTCACTTTGAGCAGGCGCGACATGATGTTGTAGCTGAGGCGGCTGCCGTTGGCGCGGTAAACCACGACCTGGGGTGTGCCGATCAGAGCGGTTTCGAGAGTGGCGGTGCCGGAGACCACCACCGCGGCCCGGGAATATTTCAGCAGCGTGTGTGTGCAGCCGAACACCAGGCGCAGACCGGGATCCTGCGCAACCTCGCGGTAGAATTTCTCGGGAACCGACGGAGCGGCGCCGACCACATACTGGAACTCGGGGAAGCGTTTGGCGGCTTCGACCATCAGGGGAAGATTGTTGCGGATCTCGCCACGGCGCGAACCGGGGAGCAGGGCGATGATGGGGCGCTCGTCGGTGAGTCCCTGCCGCTCCATGAAGTGTTTGCGCGGCGGAATGTGCCCCATGCTTTCGGCCACCTCCTGGACCGAGGGGTTGCCTACATATTCAGCCCGAAAATCATGCCGGCGGTAGAACTCCTCCTCGAACGGCAGGATGGAATACATTCTGTCGACCGTCTTCTTGATTTTGCGCACGCGCCATTCCTTCCAGGCCCAGACTTTGGGCGAGATGAAATAGTGGACGGGGATACCGAGCTTATGGGCATAAGCGGCCACGGCGAGGTTGAAACCGGGGTAGTCGACCAGGATCAGGGCGTCGGGGCGCCACTCGCGGAGCAAAGCGCGTGCCTGGCGCATGTTGCGCCAGATTGTGGGGAGCGCCCGG
>JAQXIE010000027.1 GCA_029007645.1 Bacteroidales bacterium | reverse complement strand
ACTCCATAAACGTCATGCTTGCCGCCGCCGCATTCAACTTCAGAAGAGCCATGAGGGCTCTTTTTGTGACCATTTTTACAACGTTCCGACTATTGTCGGAGGCAATAACAGCCCTCCACGCGATGTCTTATGCAAAATATCTCAAGTCGTTGGCTTTTGCGAGCGCATGGGCAGAAAGCCATTGAACAGTCGTCAATCAGGAAGTTTGCCCAATGCTTCTTTTTAAGGGCTGACTAGATACTTTTTTTTAAAACACTGGCAAAATTTCCTCTTTAATTCTCAGAGGCGTCTATATAGCACGGCTATCTTACACGGCTGTGTATGCAGTACAGAAACATGGTCTCCGACCAAGCTGTATTGCTCCTGTCTGTCCCCACGAAGGCCGGTGCCAGCTAACGCTGTCCCGTCCATCGTGGAGAAATCGAGAAACAGCCTCTACGAGGCATCTCCTGTAACTTCCGCTCTCCTGTCGTACATAATTTACAGACAGTGTGGCAATTTGCCTCCTGTCAAGGGAGCTCTGTGACCGCCACTTCTGGGTTTATTTCGTTTCCTGCTTCAGCAGGATCTGTGACACGGCAAAAGTATTGCAGTCGACAATGTTCAAGATAGAAGGTCTGTGAGTTTCTGTTCGTTCAGTGCGGCCAAAAGCTCCGCTTTTGCCGTTCAGTTCCGTGCCTTGATATCTGTCTGATGGGTTCTGCTCTTTTCAGAATCACAATATTTTTGTAATTTTGTGAAACCATGGAAAGACAGGAAAAGAAGGATATAAGTTTTCGCCGCAAGCCGGAATGGCTTAAAATCAAATTGCCCCGCGGGTTCAAGACTTCGCAGGTGGTTCAGTTGCTTAACGAGAAGCATTTGCATACCATATGCACGTCGGGTATGTGCCCGAACCGGGCGGAATGCTGGGGCAACGGCACGGCCACTTTCATGATTGGCGGCAACGTATGCACTCGCAACTGTCGCTTTTGCAACGTCACCGGAGGAAAACCTGAACCATTAAATCCCGCCGAAATCGACGATATAGTGTCGAGTGTCCTCGAACTTGGACTCCGGCATGTGGTGATAACATCGGTGACACGCGATGATCTTCCGGATGGGGGAGCGGCGCATTGGGCCGCCATGATACGTGCATTGCATCAGAATTGTCCGGGTGTGACTATGGAGGTCCTGATTCCCGATTTCCAAGGTTCGCGCGATAGCCTTGATATGGTAATAGCCGAGTACCCCGACATCATATCGCACAACCTTGAGACCGTGCGCCGGCTTACTCCCGAGGTTCGACGTACGGCTACTTACGAGCGTTCGCTCGATGTGCTGAGATATCTCGCCGAGCATGGTGTGCGCACCAAATCCGGAATCATGCTGGGACTGGGTGAAACCCAGGAAGAGATCGAGGAGACAATGGACGATCTGCTCCGTGTAGGTTGTAAGATCATGACAATCGGCCAGTATCTGCAGCCGTCGGAGCTTCATTATCCCGTACAAGATTACATTCATCCTGATAAATTCGCAGAATATGGTGAGATAGGACGTCGCAAGGGCTTTCGCCATATCGAGAGCGCTCCGATGGTGCGCAGTTCCTATCACGCGGAGAAACACATCAAATAATGGATCCTAAAGATTATCCCAGGCTGAATCTGCCTGCGGTCGAAATGCGCACGCGTCTCGATGACGATGGAACGCTCCGCGTTTGGGATTCGTTGCGTAAGAAATACGTCGTATTGACCCCTGAGGAATATGTCAGGCAGCATTTTGTGGCCTGGTTGCGCGACATCCGCCATTATCCCGAATCGATGACGGCTAATGAAACCGGCATCAAACTCAATGGCACGCAAAGAAGATGTGATACTGTCGTGTTCGACAAACAGGGCAATCCTCTGGTGATCGTCGAGTATAAGGCGCCGCATGTCAGAATCGCCCAAGACGTGTTTGACCAGATAGTCCGATACAATATGGTGCTGTGTGCCCGTTATCTCATAGTGAGCAACGGCTTACAGCATTATTGCTGCAGGATCGACTATGAGTCGCGCAGCTACAATTTTATCCCAATGATACCCGATTATCGTGAAATCAACACCTGATTATAATTATCTCGACAAACTTAACGATCAGCAGCGAGCCGCTGTGGAATACCTGGACGGCCCCGAACTGGTGATAGCCGGAGCCGGCTCGGGGAAGACCCGTGTGCTGACATATAAGATAGTGCATCTGCTCAATTCAGGCTATAGGGCAGACAATATCCTGGCACTGACGTTCACCAACAAGGCCGCCCGCGAAATGAAGGAGCGAATCGCAGCCATGACACCTTCCGGTGTGACGGCACGGTTGTCCATGGGAACTTTTCATTCCGTATTTCTTAGAATCCTGCGCATGCATGCCGATAAAATCGGATATTCTTCGAATTTCTCAATTTATGACGCTACGGATTCCAAGAATCTCGTGAAGATGATAATCAAGGATTTCAATCTTCCTGAACGGGACTACAAGGCCTCGGCAATAGCAGCCACTATCTCCAATGCAAAAAACGCATTGCTGACTCCTCAGGAGTACGAACGGGAATACCATACTGTCGACTTAAAGGCCCACAGACCGTATACGTCTATGATATTCACGGAATATCAGGAGCGGTGTGTCCGTGCGAACGCCATGGACTTCGATGATATCATCATGAACATGTACGTCCTGCTACGTGATTTTGAGGATGTTAGGAAGATATATTCGGAAAGGTTCCGATACATTCTTGTCGACGAGTATCAGGATACCAACTTCGCGCAGCATCAGGTGATAAAGAAACTTGCCGCTCCCGACAATCGTCTTTGTGTGGTTGGTGATGACGCTCAGAGCATTTACTCATTCCGCGGTGCAAACATCGGGAATATTCTGGAACTCGAAAAATCCTATCCCGGCCTCCGGACCTTCAGGCTTGAACGTAACTATCGGTCGACTCAGAATATAGTCAACGCTTCGGATTCGTTGATAAAGTGCAATACCCGGCAACTCCGCAAGGACGTGTACAGCGAGAATGCCGAGGGAGAGCCCGTGGAGATCGCTCAGACATACAGCGATATCGAGGAAGCCGCGCTCGTGGCTTCTCGTATAGCTGAGCTGTCCATGACCTGCCACGACAATTATGAAGAGTTTGTAATCCTGTACCGCACCAACGCCCAGAGCCGTGTTCTGGAGGAAGCTCTACGCAAGCGGTCCATGCCATACCGGATATACGGTGGTACGGCATTCTATCAGCGCAAGGAGGTCAAGGATGCCGTGGCATATTTCCGCGCCATTGTCAATCCGGATGATGACGAGGCGTTGCGCCGTATCATCAATTATCCGGCGCGTGGCATTGGCGATACCACCATGAAGAAGATTCATGCTGCGGCCAACTCCGCAGGCTGCAGCCTATGGAAGGTCATATCGGCGCCACATGATCATAATCTGGCAGTCAACAGCGGCACATTGCGAAAGCTCGACCAGTTCGCCCGAATGATGAACGACTTCATTGCGGACAATGCGCGGAGCAATGCCTTCGAGGTGGGACAGCTGGTGTTTAACCGCACCGGAATCCTGGCTATGCTCGCATCTGACCGTTCGCCCGAAAATATCAGTCGTCAGGAAAACTTGCGCGAGTTGCTGGCGGGTATGAAAGAATTTGTCGACGGCCGTCTTGAGAGCGGCGAAGGCGACGTGTCGCTTACCGCTTTCCTGTCGGAAGTGATGCTTGCCACCGATCAGGACACTACGGACAACGATAACGAGGCCAAGGTGACAATGATGACCGCTCATGCGGCCAAGGGCCTGGAATTCAAGCATGTGTTTATTGTCGGTGTAGAGGAGGAGCT
>JAQXIE010000026.1 GCA_029007645.1 Bacteroidales bacterium | reverse complement strand
TGGTCGCAGTTGCTGGCTCATACGCTCCAGACGGTAATGGTGGCCGTGACGCTGATAGTCGTGGCAGTCCCCGAAGGCCTTCCGATGGCTGTCACGCTGTCGCTGGCCTACAGCATGCGTGCCATGCTGCGCACCAACAATCTGGTGCGCAAGATGCATGCCTGCGAGACCATGGGCGCCACCACCGTGATATGCACCGACAAGACCGGCACATTGACGGAAAACCGCATGCAGGTGGCGCACGCCGACTTTTTCGGAAATCCCTCCGATCAGGTAATCTGCGAGGGAATCGCCGTCAATTCCACGGCCGAGCTTGACCGGTCGGAGGACACGGCCCGGATATTGGGGAATCCCACTGAGGGAGCGCTGCTGCTGTGGCTCGACAGCCGGGGAGCGGACTACCAGGCACTGCGCGCCGGCGTGAAACGTGTGGAGGAGCTCCCCTTCTCGACCGAACGCAAATATATGGCCACGGTGGTCGAATCGGCCGACGGCCGCAAACTGCTGTACGTCAAGGGAGCGCCCGAGATTGTGTTCGGAATGTGCGGCGACACGGCAGGCGTGACGCGCGCGGAACTCGACGCACAGTTGCTGGAGTATCAGAACAAGGCGATGCGGACGCTCGGCTTCGCATATAAGGAGCTCGCGGCCGACGAGAAAGCCATCGAGGGAGGACGTCTCAGGAAGAAGGGCCTCGTGTTCCTGGGCATCGTGGCGATATCCGATCCGGTCCGCGGCGATGTTCCCGATGCGGTGCGCCGCGTTCTGGACGCCGGGGTCAAGCTCAAGATCGTAACCGGCGACACCCCGGGGACGGCCAAGGAAATAGGCCGCCAGATCGGCCTCTGGGACGACAGCAGCGACGGCGCCGGCAACATCATCACAGGTCCCGAGTTCGCGGCGCTGAGCGACGCCGAACTGCGCAACCGTGTGGAGGATCTTAAAATCATAGCCCGGGCGCGACCGCTCGACAAGAAGCGGCTGGTCGAGGCCCTGCAGGCCGACGGCGAGGTCGTGGCCGTGACCGGCGACGGAACCAACGACGCCCCGGCCCTCAAGGCCGCCCATGTCGGCCTCTCAATGGGCGACGGCACATCGGTGGCCAAGGAGGCCAGCGACATAACAATCATCGACAACTCCTTCTCATCGATCGGCCGCGCCGTGATGTGGGGCCGCTCCCTTTACCGCAACATCCAGCGGTTTCTACTGTTCCAGCTCACCGTCAACGTCGCGGCATGTCTGCTGGTGCTCGTCGGCTCCTTCATCGGCACCGAGTCGCCGCTGAACGTCACGCAGATGTTGTGGGTCAACCTGATCATGGACACCTTCGGAGCCATGGCCCTCGCCTCGCTGCCACCTTCGCCCGGCGTAATGAAGGAGAAACCGCGCGACCGCCGCGCATCGATCCTGACAAAGCCGATGATGTCGGAACTGTTGGGCGTCGGCGTCCTCTTCTTCGCGATCACGCTGGCTTTCTATTCGCTCTTCATCCACGCCGACATCACGTCGATACCCGACATATTCCGCGCCTTGCCGCGTGGAGCCGGGGTTATGACGGCCTACGAGTCGTCGCTGCTGTTCTCGATCTTCGTATGGACGCATTTCTTCTACATGTTCGACGCGCGCTGTTTCGGCACGGGATCCAGCCTGTTCCGGCTCAGGATGAGCCGCGGATTCTGGACCATCGTGGCGGTGATCGTGGCCGGACAGCTGTTCATCACCGAACTGGCCTACGATTTCTTCAACGTAGCGCCGATGCTACACACGACCGACTGGCATTGGAACGGATCGGGGGCGCTGGACCTGTGCATCATCGTGGCGGCCTCGTCGCTGGTGGTATGGGTACGCGAAGCCAGGCATGCCCTCAGAGGCGGCAGGCAACGCGCATGACTGTTGCGATATTGGGGGATAAATAGTAAATTTGCAACATGGAACGGGATGATTTCGACATAAGGGAGCAGGATATGCGGCCAACGGGGTCGGACGCCGACGTGGAGCGCGCGCTGCGGCCTCTGCAGTTCGATGATTTCAACGGACAGGCGGGAATCGTGGCCAACCTGCGCGTCTTTGTCCAGGCGGCGAAGATGCGCGGCGAAAGCCTGGACCATACGCTGCTGCACGGCCCTCCGGGCCTGGGTAAGACCACGCTGAGCAACATCATAGCCAACGAGCTGGGCGTGGGTTTCAAGACCACATCCGGACCCGTGCTTGACAAGCCGGGCGACCTGGCCGGCATCCTGATGAGCCTCGAGCCGCACGACGTGCTCTTTATCGACGAGATCCACCGGCTGCATCCCGTGGTGGAGGAATACCTCTACTCGGCGATGGAGGACTACCGCATAGACATACTGCTGGACAAGGGACCGGGGGCGAAGAGCGTGCAGCTGAGCATCTCCCCATTCACACTGGTGGGAGCTACGACGCGCAGCGGAAGCCTGACGGCGCCTCTACGCGCGCGCTTCGGCATACAGTGCCATCTGGAATATTACGACCATGAGCTGCTGCGCGGCATCGTGGAACGTTCCGCGCGACTGCTCAACGTTCCCATCGTGTCGGAGGCGGCTCAGGAGATAGCCCTGCGCAGCCGTGGCACGCCCCGTATCGCCAACTCCCTGCTGCGGCGCGTCCGCGATTTCGCCCAGGTTGTCGGCAGCGGCAAAATCGACCTTGCCATCGCGCGCCACGCCCTCGAGGCCCTGCATATCGACCGCTACGGCCTCGATGAAATCGACAACAAGATTCTGACCACGATCATCGACAAGTTCAAAGGGGGTCCCGTGGGTCTCAACACCATAGCCACGGCCATCGGCGAGGACCCCGGCACTATCGAGGAAGTCTATGAGCCGTTCCTGATCAAGGAGGGATTCATGCAGCGCACCCCGCGGGGCCGCGAAGTCACCGAGCTGGCCTACCGTCATCTGGGCCGATCCCCCATTTCGACGCAAGGTAGCCTCTTCGATTGCTGAATCAATAATTCAATCAACAAATCAACTTTAAGGCAGTGGCTGGTATAAAGGCTTTGGCAAAGGAGACCGCGGTCTACGGTCTGAGCAGCATTATCGGACGGTTCCTGAACTGGTGTCTCGTCCCGCTGTATGTTTATATGTTTCCCGCCGAGGAATACGGCGTGGTGAGCTATCTCTACTCCTTCACGGCAGTGGCTCTGGTGATACTGAACTACGGCATGGAAACGGGTTATTTCCGTTTTGCCAGCCGTTCGGACAATCCGGAGCGGGTCTACACCACGGCGCTGATATCGGTCGGCGCCACGTCGCTGTTATTCATGGCGCTGATGAGCGTCTTCATAAATCCCGTATCGGAACTGATGCTGTTGCCGGACTCGAAGCTTTACGTCTGGATGCTGGCGATGATCGTGGCCATCGACGCGTTTACCAACATTCCCTTCGCGTCGCTGCGATTCCGCAAGAAAGCCTATCGGTTCGCGGGCATCAAGCTGCTGAACGTGTTTGTCAACATCGGGCTGAACCTCTTCTTCATTCTGGCATGTCCGGCATTGATGAAGAGCGCTCCCTGGCTGGTGTCGTGGTTCTACGCTCCGTTGGGCGGCGAGTCGTTCGGCATAGGCTGGATATTCGTGGCCAACATGATATCGACGCTGGTTGTGCTGCTCTGCCTGCTTCCGGAACTGACGCTGCGCAGACTTGAGTTCGACCGGGCGCTGCTGCGCCGCATGCTGTCGTATTCATGGCCCCTGCTGATATTGGGCATCGCCGGCATTCTGAGCCAGAACATGGGTCAGATGATCATCCCTTATCTATTCACCGACCATCCCGTGGAAGCCCGCGCCATGGTGGGAATCTACGGCGCCAACATCAAGATAGCCATCGTAATGGTGATGTTTACCCAGGCGTTCCGTTACGCTTACGAGCCCTTCATCTTCGCCCAGGCCAAGAACGACGGCGAGAACAGGCTCCGGGCATATGCCGACGCCATGAAATTTTTCGTAGTCTTCGCGTTGCTGATATTCCTGGGCGTGATGTTCTACCTGCCGGTGATCAAGCACTTCGTATCGCCGGCCTACTGGTCGGGACTGGACGTCGTTCCGGTGATGATGATCGCCGAGCTCTGCTTCGGCATCTTCTTCAACCTGTCGGTATGGTACAAGATTACCGACCGCACGCGCTGGGGCATGTGGATGTCGCTGATATGCTTCGTGCTGATGCTGGGACTCAACCTGTGGCTGGTGCCGGCCATCGGCATTCCCAACGGTTTCATGGGCTCGGCATTGGCCGCGCTCGGCAGCTATTTCGCCGTGATGCTGATCAGCTACTTCGTCGGCCGCCACTATTATCCTATACCCTACCAGCTCGGCCGCATGGGTCTCTACACGCTGCTGGCAGCAATCCTGTATGCCGGCGGAGCATGGCTGGAGCAAGTCTTCGCTATGCCGCTGGTCTATGTGACGCGGACGCTGATGCTTATAATCTACCTCGGCGTGGTCTGCACATTCGAGGACGTACCCAAAATTTCGCCGATGCTGCGCCGCGTGCTGCACAGGGGCAAACACTGACACGACCATGACACGCTCCGACCGTCGTCCGCGGATTCCCGGGCAGCTGCGTCTGCCTCTCTTCATGTTGCCGGCATGGCTCTCCACGGCCCTGATGTACGTCATCTTCGACAGCAACATCCATTGCATGTCATGGCGTCCGTCGCAGCTCATGCTGATCCTGGCCGAAGCGCTGCTGCTGACAGTCCCCGTCATGGCGCTGCGCCGGCACTGGCGCGTGCTCACTCCGGTCACAATCTGGATCGTCGCCATCTTCTTCCTGGCCAACAATCTCTACTACCGCTTCTGGTCGAATCTGCTGCCGGTTGACCAGATTTTCAAGACGGCGAGCTACAATTCGGTGGTTTTCAGCTCCGGCCTCGGAATGCTGAAGGCTTCGGACCTGTGGTTTCTTGTGATTCCGGTGCTGCTGACCGCAGCCTACTGTCTGCTGCGCGTGTGGTCGGCGCCCGCGCCCCCGCTAAGCAAAGCATTGGGATATGTCGGACTGTCCATGCTGCTATGGATCGGAGCACAGGGCTGCTCGTTGATGTACAGTTATTATTACTGGCGTCATGTCGGCAATCCGCGTCCTGTCGGCGAACTGGCGAGCGAGCAATTTATCCGCGACCCGAACTGCTCGCGGCTGATACACTGGACCAAGAAGGAGCTGCTGCTATATCTGTGGCATCAGGTGCGCTCCATTGCGGAGAGCGGCCACACCACGCTCAACGATGAGCAACGCTCCGAGATCGCGGCGTTCCTCGACGCCAACAGCCGCATGTGGGCTGCATCGCTGCCCGATTCGCTCTTTGCCGGCAACTCCCGCAAGAATCTGATAATCATAATCGCCGAGTCGCTCAACGCCGATGCTTTGGGACAGACCATGGATGGTCGACGTCTCACACCGACGCTCGACTCGCTGCTGGCACTGCCCGGCACCGTGAGCGCCCGCAATGTGGTGAGCCAGATCAGCGACGGCCGCTCGTCCGACGGCCAGTTCATGTACAACACCGGGCTCCTGCCGCTGCGCGGCCAGGCCGTGGCCATGAATTTCCCCGACAACCATTACTCCTCGCTGTGTCAGGCCATAGGTTACGACCGTCCGCTGGAAGTAGACTTCGTGACTCCCGGAATCTGGAACCATAACCTGACGTCGCGCGCGTTTCATTACGACCGGCTGGTGCACTCGCTGCAACAGGACGGCCTGACGCGTGACAGCCGGGTCTTCGCACGCACGCTGCAGGAAATCGACAGCCTGCCGCGCCCATTCATGGTGCAGTCCATCAGCATGACCATGCATGCGCCCTTCGACGACTCCGAGATGCCGCGGCCCGAATGGATCGCAAAGGATTCCAAGCCCGGTTTAGCCGACTACAACATGGCTATGAATGCCTTCGACACTGCCCTCGGCCAATTTTTAACCGGCCTCAGGGAGCGCGGACTTTACGACGACACCGTTATCGTGGTAGTCTCCGACCACGACATTGACCCCGTGGACGACGATGCAACGCGTCATCCCATTCTGTTCATGGCCCTCAACACGGGACAGACCATGCAGGTTGACCGGACGGTGGGACAGGTGGACGTCTATCCCACAATTCTGCAGATCATGCACCGCAATCCGGCCTGGAAAGGGGTGGGCACAAGCATTCTCAATCCGGACAACAAATCGGCGGCGACCATTGAGGGCTCCATGAAGGGAACGTCCGGCGCACGCGCCGACAGTCTCAAACTGCACGCCTGGGATATCTCGCGGCTGATGATCCGCAGCGATTATTTCAGAAAATGAAAAACAATACTGACGCAAATACCGGGATATTCTGGCAGACGGCGGCGCGGGTGATGCTCGTGACGCTGGTGGCGGAATACTGTCTGCTGACATGCGGATTTATCATCGGAGTGACGGCGGGATGGTGGCAGTTTCCTGTCGCGTTGTTGCTTGCGCTTTTAGGTGTGACACCGCGCAGCCGCACCGGTTTATGGGGCGCCTTCACGGCCATTTTGCTGACAGGGATCGCCATAGCGTTCTGCGCGTGGCTGCCCGACGTCAGCTACGACGGCAACGCCTACCACAAGGAAGCGATGGCCTGGCTGATGCAAGGCTGGAACCCGTTGCGCGATCCCGCGCCCGACGCCTCGGTGTGGGTGCTGCATTATCCGGCCGGCGCCGAACTGACCGGTGCCGGAATCTCCCTGATGACAGGGATCCTCGAAGCCGGCAAGTCGAGCTGTGCCATTCTGTTCATCTCCGCGATCTGCGCCCTGCGCAGCGCCCTGCAGCAACTGCTGCCCGGTGTGCGCGCCGGTTGGAAATGGCTCGTGGTCATTGTCGCCGCACTCAATCCCGTTGCTCTGTTCCAGATTCCCTCTTTCTACATCGACTACTCCATCTATTCTGTGGTGATATGGGCGACGCTGTTAGCCATCGAGAGCATGCGCCGGCATAGCGCGTCCGCACAGGCGCTGCTCTGCGCCGTGACCGTCCTTGCCATCGGCATCAAATGGTCGACGGCATTCTTCGTCGGGTTCGTATGGTTCGCCGTAATCCTGTGGCTGCTGCTGGGCCGGCGAGCCCGTGCGGCAGGCCGGTTCTTCCTGCTCGGCCTGCTCGCGCTCGCGCTCGGCACACTGCTGTTCGGTTATCATCCATATGTCACAAACACATTACAGGCCGGACATCCCCTCTATCCCCTGATGGGCCGGGGTGCCTATGACATCATAACCGGTCTGACTCCCGACGCCTTCCAGGGCCATGGCCGGCTCTACGGCTTGACCGTGTCGCATCTGATGCCGCACATCGGGATGCTCAGCCCCGATACACGTGCCGGCGGCTTCGGCCCCGCCATGGGTCCGCTGCTGTTGCTGTCGCTGACGGTGTTGATTGCCAACTTCCGGCGAATATCGCGTGCCGAGCTCTATATATACGTCATGATCCTGCTGAGCTGTCTGATATTCGAACCTGCATGGTGGGCCCGTTACATTCCGCAATTGTGGCTGCTGATGCCGGTGAGCATGATCGCTTTGCTGCGGAGCGCGCCCAGGTCACGTCTGAACCGGACCGCCATAGTCGCCATGGCCGTTCTCAGCCTGACCGTCCTCCCCATATGGGCCTACGGCATGTACAAAGGCCCCATTGCATTCCGGAAGGCGCTGACGGAATATGCCCGCAACAACCGTGGCCGAACAGTCCGGGGATACCGTATTGTTGAAGAAGGAGACAAGGCACCTGCGGCCGCTTTGTCACTTGCCGAACTGGGAGTGACACTGCAGGACTCCGCACCCGACTCGCTGCGCACAGAATATCTTTTCGCCCCGTCGTCGCGCGCCGAAGAGAATTTCTACGTCGTCGAACTCGATGACACCACGCTGAAATATATCCTCAGCCTCTCCGAAAAATTCCCAATTTTAGAAAACTCACTTACTCTCAAGGAAAAATTTTGTAGAGACGCTCAAAAATATTATTTTTGCCGCTAACTACAGCGTTGACTGATAAACTCTAATATAAACTAATACAATTCCAATGAAAAAACTTTTACGCTACGCAGCGGCCGGAGCTATGCTTATGTCCATGGCTACTGTCAATGCTCAGCAGGTGATTCCGGGCGACGGAGTCACGATTCATCCGTTAGGCGGTTTCAAGACCTGGACCAAAACTGTGGACAATCAGGATCAGACATTCACACAGACCCAGGCTGAACTTGACAAAATCATAGCCACCCCCACCAACACAGCCAACATCTATCTGTTCCCCGAGGCCGGAGGCGGCTGGGTCACAGATGCCAACAAAGCTATCGGCATCCAGGGTGTATACATCGACATGGGCGCCCAGAAGGAAGTCGGCACCGTCAGCACCACATGGGAAGGGGCATTCGCCGGCTATTCGCTCTGGCTTAGCGATGAAGTTCCTACCGGCGTACCTTCAGGCGAAGCGCTTGCCACACAGGCCGGCGGCACGAATCTGACCACCAAACTTCCGGCAGGCAGCAAGGGCCGCTATCTGATTCTGCAGCCCAACATCAATGACGTGGCCAATCTGGGCTGGGGTGTGAAGATCCGCTCCATCTCGGCTGCCGAACCCGTGGAAACCGTACTGACTTCGTTCAAAGCATCTCCGTCGTTCGTTCCTCTGAACACTCCGACCAAGATGACCTACACCTTCAAGGATCAGTTAGGCGTGGAGATCGAGCGCAGCGAAATCACATCGATCACAGTTGAAGGCGGAAACGCCACACTGAGCCAGGATGACATGCTGACCATCACCAGCGGCAACTCCACCACTCTGAAGGCCACCATGGGCGACAAGTCCATCACATTTGTCGTATTTGCTCCCACGGCTCCCGTAAGCCCGAACGCCGCCGAGGTTCAGACTTCCGTCTACACCAACGGCATTCAGAACGGACTGGCCGGCGTACAGTGGGGTGTGGGTTGGAACGGTGGCGCCACAAATATGGGCCAGATCGGCTTCCCCGACGGAATCGTAGCTATGGCATTCGGTCCTCAGGCTGATCAGAATCAGGAAACCGTATTCTTCAGCAACACCGCCATCAAGGACAAAGAATCCGGCAGTGATGCTATCGACTGTACGTTCGATCCGTCGCAATACGGCGCATATCTCCGTCTTTCGATCTACGGAAGCAAAGACTGCGAAGGCAAGATCCTGTTCGAGCGCACAACAACTATCGGCAACGAGCATCCCTTCACCGTGAAAGCCGGAGAGTGGAACGATATTGAGATCAACCTTCAGGGCGAAAACACAATCCACTCCACATCCATCCGCTTCCAGGGCGAAAACATGTGCGACTTCCTCGTATCGAACATCTACTTCGCTCCCGCTTTCATCGAGGGTGATGAGCAGGCTCCCGTTATCGACGAGTTCACAGCCGAGGCTACCGGCGTCAACACCATCAAGCTGACCATCAAGGCCACCGACGACAAGAACTCGAAGGTGTCCTACGAGCTGAAATACGACGACCAGACTGTGGTTCTCAGCGGCAAGAGCGGCGAAGCCATCGATTACACCGTCGAGAATCTCTTACCCATGACCCAGTACACCTTCACTCTGACCGCTACCGACGGCAAGAATCAGAGCGAGGCTAAGGAAATCAAGGAAATCACATGGGCGCCCGAGTACACCGTTGAAGCCAGCAACGCCACGGCTACCGGCGCCACAACAGCTACTGTTGACTACACGATCACTTGCGACGTCGACAACATCACGTTCAAGGTATGGGCAGTAAACGGCGCAAACCAGGCGATCAGCGAGGTTGTTACCGGAACCGCAAAGACCGGCAAACTTGAACTGAAAGACCTTAACTCCTACGATGAGAACGTCATCCTGATTTACGCTCAGGCAGTCAACGGCGAGATCGAAGCTGAGGCTGTGACTTCACCGATGATCGAACTCAACACTATGGACGCCTTCCCGAAGCCCGTCCTGACTGTAAGCAATGCCAAGGCTACATCCGGTACAACCGGTACGCTTGACTATGCGATCGAATGCAATGACGCCGAAGGTCTGAAATTCAATATTTCGGCCGAGGACACCGATGGCAAGGCTCTCTGCACTCCGATCGAGGGCAGCACCGCCAAGAGCGGAACACTCACACTCGAGGGTCTGGCAGAATATGCCGTTACCGCAGTCGTTGTTAAGGTTCAGGCTATCGTAGGCGAACTCGAGGGCGAGGTAGTAGCAGCTCCCGCAGTCGACATCGACACCACTCCGTTCGATCCCGCAGGCATCGAGGGCGTAGCCGTTGACACTGACAAGGCAGCTTACTACACCGTTGACGGTGTGCGCGTCGAGAACCCCGCCAAGGGCCTCTACATCCACATCGAGAACGGCAAAGCCGTCAAAGTTGTGAAATAATGAATTAAACCTTAATCCAATCGAGTAGGAGGTAAACACTAATCATAGGGTGTTTATCTCCTACTTTCGTGTTTACCGACCTCTCACACCACCGTACGTGCGGTTCCGCATACGGCGGTTCTTAACGCGGGTGCTTTTTCTCGTAATATTCCGTAAGCGTGGGATAGTGCGCTCGTTTCAAGTTCTCATTGGATATAGCACGTGTAAGTATGGGGCTATGGACGGTGCGCCAATAGCCTTTTCGGGTATTAGCCCACTGCCATGCCTGCCATTTG
>JAQXIE010000025.1 GCA_029007645.1 Bacteroidales bacterium | reverse complement strand
AGGATCTGTGGCAACGGCAAAAACCTAATACTTAAATTTAATTCCGTGAGCCTCTGTAAGTTCAGTGCAGGCTAAAAGCACATAGCTTTTGCCGTTCAGTTCCGTGCCTTGATATCTTTAAAATATCAACATGCGAAAGTCGAATTATTTCGCATGATAAATTTTGCTAAGCTTCAGTCCGGATGGTAAAACCTTTAAACCCTTAAACCTCAATTTTCGCGAATGCGAAAATTGAATAGTCCGGATGGCTAAACCATTAAACATTGAAACCCTTAAACCTCAATTTCGCGAATGCGGAAATTGAATTGAAAGGTGTCGGCCACTTCGGCAAGGGGGATTTCATGGCCTAACTCAAGGGCCATCGAGGTCACGTCCTTGTCGGTGATGCCGCAGGGATTGATCAGCCGGAATGGAGACATGTCGGTATTGACGTTCAGGGCCAGCCCATGCATTGTGATTCCATGACTGATCTTGACGCCGATGGCACATATTTTTCGCGCACGTACGCTCCCCCAGTCGAGCCATACTCCTATCTGGTCGTCGTTGCTGTCAGCAGCTATGCCATACGCTGCAAGAGTCTCGCAAACGGCACGTTCCAACAGATGCACATATGCCTTGACACCGAGACGGTGGCGGTTCAGGTTGATTATGGGATAAACCACGAGCTGGCCGGGGCCATGGTAAGTGATGTCGCCGCCGCGCTCGATGCGCACCACTTCGGCACCAAGCCGCCGCAATGCGGCGCTGTCGGCCAACATGTTGGCCATATCGCCATGACGGCCTACGGTAAACACCGGGTAATGCTGGCACAAAATCAGCCGCTCCTCCCCCGACGGATCGGCTATCAGCTCGCGAAACAACGTCCGCTGTCGCTCAAGCGCCTCAGCGTATGGAACAATACCCCAGTCCTCGACAACCATTACCGGGGATTATTTCGAGCCGGTTTCGGCCTCGTATTCACGCTCCAGGAAGACCTTGACCTCCTTGAACAACTGCGAGGCGAACACGAAATCGTTCAGCGATTGCGACTTGCTCCGGAATATATTTTTGTCGTTGCCAATCCAGTCGCAGTGTCCCTGGTTGATAAATACGATATTCTCGCCGATGCCGAGCACGGAGTTCATGTCGTGCGTGTTGATGATCGTGGTGATATCGTACTCGTGAGTGATGTCGCTCAGCAGGTTGTCGATCAGGATTGAAGTCTTCGGGTCGAGGCCCGAGTTCGGCTCGTCGCAGAACAGGTATTTGGGATTCAGGGCTATGGCGCGGGCAATGGCCACACGCTTCTGCATACCGCCCGAGATTTCGGACGGGTACTTGTCGTCGGCATTCTTCAGACCGACGCGGTTGATACAGAAATGTGCGCGCTCCAGTTGCTCGGCATGGCTCATCGGGCTGAACATCTTGAGCGGAAACATCACGTTGCCCAGCACCGTCTCGTTGTCGAAAAGCGCCGATCCCTGGAACAGCATTCCGATTTCGGTGCGCAGCTGCCGCTTCTGCATCGTGTCAAGATTGCGAAACTTTCGGCCGTCGTAAAGAATCTCCCCCTCTTCGGGCGTAAGCAGACCGATCAGACACTTCATGAATACCGTCTTGCCCGATCCTGACTGGCCGATGATCAGGTTCGTCTTGCCCGTTTCGAAATTCGCCGATATGTCGTAGAGGACGCGCTGTCCCTCAAACCATTTCGATATATTCTTGGCTTCAATCATTGCAGCAGGAGTTTTGTGAGTATAACGTCGGCCAGCAGTATAAGGATCGAGCTGGAAACAACCGCATTGGTGCTGGCTTTACCCACCTCGAGCGAACCGCCTTTGACATAATATCCATAGTAAGCCGAGACTGAGGTGATGATGAATGCGAACACCAGACATTTGATGAGCGAATACCATACGTACCATTCATTGAAGAACGACTGGATTCCGAATACGTAGGTGTCCATGCTGATCATATCGGTGAATTCGGCGATTATGCCACCTCCGATCAGACCGAAGAACATCGAAAGAATGCCGAGTACCGGGATAAACAGTATGAAGCCGATAATTTTGGGCAGCACGATGAAATTGGCGGAATTGATACCCATGATTTCCAGGGCATCGATCTGCTCGGTGACGCGCATCGTGCCGATTTCCGACGATATGTTGCTGCCGACTTTACCGGCCAGAATCAGACACATCATCGTTGATGAAAATTCCAGAATCAGGATCTCGCGGGTGGCGAGGCCCGTGGAATATTTCGGAATCAGCGGCGACACGATGTTGATGGTCATCTGGATGCAGATAACCGCGCCGATGAACAACGATATGATGATGACCAGCGGTATGGAGTCGACGCCGAGTTTGGATATCTCCTTGACGAGGCTCTTGAAGAACTCCTTCCATTTGTCGGGAATCCGGAACACCTGCGTCAGAAATATGCAGTAACGGCCAAGACTTGCTATGCTCGAATATAACACGATTCTATGATTAAAAATGCAAATTCGCGCAAATTTACTAAAAAAATCATGATAATCGGCGTTCGAGGCCGATAATTTACCGTTCGACTGCAGATTGGGTCATCTTTTCGGTTTCTTTTTGCAACTCGACGGAAATTTTTGTAATTTTGTCTCGAATATGCCGGAGTTTGTCGCCGTCGGCGCAGGTCCGGAAAATTAATGCGCTTATGTTGGTGATTGGCATAGCCGGGGGTACCGGTTCGGGCAAGACCACTGTGGTCAGGAAAATCATAGAGTCGCTTCCCGCAGGCGAGGTGACCGTTATACCTCAGGATTGTTATTACAACGACAATCCGCACATCCCGTTGGAGGTAAGGCTGAAGATGAACTACGACGAGCCGGCCTCCATCGAATGGTCGTTGCTGACCAGACATCTCGATCAACTGCGTCGGGGCGAGACCGTGGAAATGCCCACATACGACTTCATCACCTGCTCGCGTCTGAAGGAAACCATTACCCTGCACCCCACCGAAGTCGTTGTGGTCGAGGGAATTCTGGTACTGACCGACAAGTCGCTCCGCGAGATGATGGATGTGCGCGTGTTTGTCGACGCGGATGCCGACGAGCGTCTGATCCGCGTGATCGAGCGTGACTGCATCGAACGCAACCGCACTCCGCAGATGGTGATCGACCGCTACCGCGAGACGCTCAAGCCGATGCACGAGCTATATATCGAACCCAGCAAACGTTACGCCGATCTGATCGTGCCCCAGGGCGGAAACAACACCGTGGCCATCCGCCTGCTCACCGACTATATCCGTTCACTGCTCAAATAACCGTTATGCGCATCGTCCCACTGCTGAAAAACATGCTGAACAGGCATTCCAAGGAACGCCCCGCCGCGCTTACGCCTGACGAGGAGCGCGATCTGGAGGGCAAGATGCCCGACATGCAGCAGGTCGATGCCGAAATCAGCGCTCCCGGCCAGCCGGAAGTGGAACTCACAGAGCCGGTGCCCGGTGTGCTCCGCACCGACAATCTCGTGAAAAAGTACGGCAAGCGGACTGTAGCCAACAAAGTGTCGATCGAGGTGACGCAGGGCGAAATCGTCGGCCTGCTCGGCCCCAACGGCGCCGGCAAGACCACCACTTTCTATATGACCGTCGGCCTGATCAGCCCCAACGAGGGCAAGGTCTTTCTGGACGGAAACGACATCACGGGATTCCCTGTCTACAAACGTGCCCAGATGGGTATCGGATATCTGCCTCAGGAGGCATCCGTGTTCCGCACGCTTACCGTAGAGAACAATATCCGCGCCATCCTGGAAATGTCGAACACCAGCAAGGAATATCAGAAGGAGAAGCTGGAGCAGCTGATCCGCGAGTTCAAGCTGGAGAAGGTGCGCCACAACAAAGGCAACAACCTGTCGGGCGGCGAGCGCCGACGTACGGAGATTGCCCGTTGTCTGGCCATCAATCCCAAGTTCATTATGCTCGACGAGCCCTTCGCCGCCGTCGACCCCATCGCCGTGGAGGATATCCAGTCGGTGGTCTATCATCTGAAGGAGCGCAACATCGGCGTGCTGATCACCGACCACAAGGCGGATTCGATCTTAGGCATCACCGACCGGGCGTACATGCTGTTCGAAGGCAAGGTGCTGTTCCAGGGCACCAGCGAGGAACTGGTGGCCAATCCTGTGGTGCGCGAAAAATATCTGGGACGCGACTTCGTGTTCATCCGTAAAAAATTTGAATAACGTCAGACTCGTGAAGATATCGAATTATATAAAGAAAATAATCAGCCGTATGGGCGCAGCCGCCGCACTGGGCAGTCTGTTGGTGGCGACCTCCGCCCTGCCGGCCGTCGGCGCACTGCCGCAACAGCCTTTCACCGTAGTGATTGATGCCGGGCATGGCGGCCATGACACAGGCGCCGTCGACAACGGCGTCAAAGAGAAGGATATCAATCTGGGCGTGGCAAAAAAGCTCGCCTCCATGATCGATAAGAAAATGAAAGGCGCGAAGGTGGTGATGACCCGCGCCGACGACAAGTTCATCAGCCTGCAGGAACGCGCCAACATAGCCAACCGTAACCGCGGCGACCTGTTTGTGTCGATACATACCAATTCGGTCGACAAGAAGAATCCCAACCGCAAGAGCGTGAGCGGAGCCTCGGTCTACGCTTTGGGTCTGCACAAGGACGCCGCCAATCAGCAGGTGGCCCGTCGCGAAAACTCGGTAATCGAGCTGGAAAGCAACTATGAGCAGAAATATTCGGGGTTCGATCCGTCGAAGGACGAGTCCTATATCATCTTCGAGATGGCGCAGAAACGCAATCTCGGGCAGAGCCTGAAATTCGCAAACCAGGCACAGAAGGAGCTTGTAGCCACGGCTTCGCGTGCTGACCGCGGTGTGAAGCAGGCCGGGTTCTGGGTGCTATGGGCCACGTCGATGCCCTCGGTGCTGGTGGAACTGGATTTTATCTGCAACCCTCAGTCGGCCACCTTCATGGGTAGCGAGGAGGGTCAGGAGCAACTGGCCACCGCCCTGTTCAATGCGGTCAAGGAATATGCCGCCCACCAGCCCAAGCCACAGGGCGCGGTGATCGACAACCCCCGGACAACCGACAAGGGAAGCGGCAATGCAAAGGAGAACAAGAAAAACAACAGCAAAAAGAACAAGAAGAACAAAAAGGATAATAAAAAGAATAAGGGAAGCGAAACTGAAAACACGACCGCCACAGTCAGTACGCCGGAAACCGACGGCGTACCGGTTCTGGCCGCTGCCACTCCCCGCGCATCGCGTCGCGTCACAACCGCTCCCGCGCAGAATAACGGCCGTAGCGTGAACTACGCGCAGGCCCGCAGTCGGTCGGCCGCTCCCGGCCATCGCAAACGTCGCTCGGAAAACGCCCGTACGGCCAGTATAAACCGCGAAATCGATTCCAAGAACATTACCTTGAAATCGGAAAACGATTATCTGGCCCGCGTCGAGACAAAAGCTCCCCAAAAGGTCGAGACCCAACCTGATCCCAAACCTGAATCCGCCTCGAAAAAAGGCTCAAAGAAGAAGAATTCAAAGGCTTCAAAGAACTCCAAGGACTCTAAGAGCACTAAGAGTACTAAGAGCTCTAACAGCTCCAAGCAGAAAAACAACACTCGAAAAATTATTGTTACCACAAAGAAGCACACCTCGCTGGCCGGACGCAGGGCTTCGGCTGCGAACAACAGTGCCTCAAATACCCAAAATTGAATCTCTGAAAGGTTATGAAGAAGTATAGAAAAGAATTTGTAATCGGAATCAGCGTCATACTCGCCGGTCTGATCCTCTTTTTCGGAATAGACTATCTGAAAGGAATCAATCTTCTGAATCCCACCAATTACTACTATGTTGAATGCGACGACGTGTCGGGGCTGGACCTATCGGCGCCAGTCACCATCAACGGATATAAGGTGGGTCAGGTACGCAACATAAGCTATGATTACGAGAAGGGTGGAAAAATCAAGGTCCTTCTGGCCGTTAACGACAAACTTCGTCTGCCTGAAGGATCATATGCCGAGAAGGCTTCGACGCTGATCAGCGGCGACTATGTGAACATCCACCTCGGCAACGGCAAAGGAACGATCCCATCGGGCGGCGTAATTCCCATCAGCGTTTCCAAAGGCATGATGGACGCCATCAGCCAGGACGTGATGCCGGCAATCAACACCATTCTGCCCCGTGTCGATTCGTTACTTCTGAATCTGAACAATCTTGTGGCCGACCCTGCCCTGGCAGGTTCCATACAGCGTCTTGACGGCATCACCGGCAATGTGCTGACCCTGACTAAGGGCCTAAACGCCGCGGCCAACAAGGATGTGCCCCTCATAATGCGTAATGCCCGGAACATCACGACAAAACTGGATTCGGTGTCCTACAATCTGATGGCCCTGTCGGCAGCGCTCAAGGAACTCCCCCTGGCATCGACCATGGACAATGTGAATACAATCACGGATAATCTGACGTATTTCTCCAATCAGCTCAATAATCCGAACTCGACGATCGGACAGCTCACAAAAGACCGTGAACTATACGACCGTATCAACCGGGTGGCGGCCGACGTGGATTCACTGATAGTGGATATCAAGAAGAATCCCAAGCGATATATATCCATCAAACTCCTGTAAACGACCGGCAGCAATCTGCCAACGTCTAATTAACGACTAAGAACGTCTTAAACAGAGATCGGAGAATGAAAGTCTTGAAGTTCGGCGGCACATCGGTGGGCACAGTCGAAAGTCTTCGTAATGTCAAGGGGATTGTGGAGAGCCTTGACGAACCGGCCATTGTCGTAGTGTCCGCCTTAGGTGGGCTGACAGACAAATTGATAGCAACGGCGCGCGGCGCCGCTGACGGCAGCGTTGACCATCGCGCGGAGATGGCCGCGATCCGGGCCAGGCATCAGCATATAATCGATACGCTTGTTCCCGGGCAGCTCCGCGATTCGGTGACCGGCCGCGTCAACGCGATGCTCAATGAGCTGGCCAACCTGTACTTGGGAGTTTCGCTTATCAATGAACTGCCGCCCAAGACACTGGACCGCATCGTAAGTTTCGGCGAACGGATGTCGTCGGTGATTGTGGCCGCCATTATCGATGGCGCCGAACACCGGGATTCATTGGAATTCATCAAGACCGAACGCTGGCATGACCGCAATATCGCCGACCGCAGGACGATCGAGACGAAGGTCAGGGAGCAGTTCGGGTTGCCGTTGAAGAATCATGTGGTGACCGGCGGTTTCATAGCCCGCGACCGCGATACGGACACCATTACCAACCTGGGCCGCGGCGGAAGCGATTTCACAGCCGCCCTGATCGCCTCGGCGCTCGATGCCGATTCTCTCGAAATATGGACGGACGTAGACGGCTTTATGACCGCCGATCCGCGGATCATCCCCGATGCCAGGGTAATCCCCCACATGACCTTCGTGGAGAGCATGGAACTCTGTCTGTTCGGTGCCAAGGTGATTTATCCGCCCACAATCTATCCGGTGTTCAACAAGAATATACCGATCCGCATACTGAACACGCACAATCCCGCAGCTCCCGGCACGCTGATCACCGACAACTCGGCGGAGTTGCCGACCACCGTGCGCGGTGTGTCGTCGGTGCGCGGTATCGCCATGCTTACCCTGACAGGCCAGGTCACCTCCAATTTCCCGGAAGTGAACTCGCGGACTTTCAACGCAATGGCACGCGCCGGAATCGATGTGCTGCTGGTGACCCACGACGATGAAAGCCGCAGCTATTCGATCTCGCTGAAAGAGTCGGACGCACCCAAAGCGGCCGAAATCCTTCGCACGGAGTTCGCTCCCGAACTGAGTTCGGGCGATCTGAAAGGGATCTCCGCGGATACGGGAATGGCAGTGCTCGCCGTGGTGCGCGAAGGCGTCCGCAAGTTGTCAGGACTCGGCACGCGCCTGCTGAACACGCTGACTCGCGAGGGCATTGATGTATTGGGGCTTTCCGACGGCGCGTCGGAGGCTACCGTGGCCGCAGTTGTCAATGATCAGGATATAATCCGCGCGTTGCAACTGGTCCATGATTCCGTGATAAAATCCTCTCCTGCAAAGTAAATGATATGGAAATAAAGAATCCTAAATTCGAAATAAGCAGTCCGAACGTGGGGAAATGTCCCGAGACGAATGCACCGGAATATGCGTTCATAGGCCGGTCGAATGTGGGAAAGTCCTCGCTTATAAATATGCTGACCCGACGCAAGGGGTTGGCCAAGACTTCGCAGACTCCGGGCAAGACGCTGCTGATCAACCATTTCAACATCAGCAATGGGGAATGGTATCTGGTGGATCTGCCCGGCTATGGCTATGCGGCCCGTGGCAAAGCGCAGCGCGAGGAATTGCAACGTCTGATCGAGGGCTATATCCTGGACCGTCGGCAACTCACATGTCTCTTCGTGCTGGTAGACGTGCGCCACGATCCGCAGAAGATCGACATGGAGTTCATGAACTGGCTGGGCGAGCACGACGTGCCCTTCGCAATCGTGTTCACCAAGGCCGACAAGCTGAGCAATGCGGCTGTGGAACGCAATGTCGAATCGTACAAGAAGGAATTGCATCTGACGTGGAGCGAGCTACCGCCGATATTCATCACCTCCTCTGAAAAACCGCGCGGACGCGACGAGATATTGGATTACATAGAGAGCATCAACCAGGAGCTGGCCGCCGAATGCGACAGGAAGGATACAGAGAACCAATGAGCGCACACACATCGTTGACAGAAATAAAAAGCTGGGTAAACGCCGATTCCAAGCGGGGCGAATTCATACGGTTCGCTATGGTCGGCGGTCTGTGCACATGCATACAGTACGGTGTGTACGTTGTTTTCGTAAACGCGGTCAAGGTTCCGGCGGTGGTTTCGACCATGATCAGCTACGGAATCAGCTTCATTGTGAATTTTATCCTGTCGAGCATATTCACGTTCAAGAGCAAAGCCAACACCCGCAAGGGACTCGGTTTCGTGCTGAGCCATGTCATCAATATGGGTATGCAGACAGGCCTTGTAGCCATCTTCAAGGGCCTGGTGGGCAACACATTGGCACTCCTGCCGGCCATGGCCATATGCGTGCCGCTGAATTACCTGATGGTGCGCTATGCTTTCAAAGGAAAGTTTTTTAACAAATCAAATTCCTGAAACCTGTTGTTAATATAATATAGGGATTTTGGCGTAATAGCCTGTTAATAGTTGAATTATGGAAAAAGTTGCATTCTGCAGTGACCATGCGGGTTACGAGTTAAAGCAATATCTGATCGAGTACATGAAGCAGAAGGGATATGAGCCTGTGGATTTCGGCACTTACAGCACGGAATCGTGTGACTATCCTGATTTTGCCCACCCCGCGGCCGAGGCTGTGGAGAGCGGCGAATGCGCCTTCGGAATTGCCATGTGCGGATCGGGCAACGGCATATCAATGACGCTTAACAAGCATCAGGGCATCCGTGCCGCACTTTGCTGGACACCCGAACTGGCCAGGTTGGCCAAGGAGCATAACGATGCAAATATATTGAGTCTGCCGGCCCGCTTCATAACCAAGGATGAAGCCAAGGCTATAGTCGACGCTTATCTGAACGCCAAGTTCGAGGGCGGCCGCCATCAGCGCCGCATCGACAAGATTCCCGTCAAGGGCTGTGGCTGCCGATGAGCAAGTTCACGATAATGATGAACGGGCTGCGTTTCCACAGCCGCATCGGTGTCGCCGAGCAGGAACGCACAGTAGGAAATGATTTCCTGGTGGATGTCAGCATGACTGTCAGCGCCGACGGATTCGTTTCCGAGGATATCGGCACGACCATATCCTATGCCGATGCCTACGAAACCGTCAGCCGGGTGATGCAGCATGAATGGCTGTTGCTGGAAAGCGCCGGTCGCCAATGCGCCGACGAGCTCCGCAGACGCTGGCCCACGATTCAGAACTGTAAGATTAAAATAACCAAACTTTCCGTCCCGATCAGCGGGATAGACGGCACATGTGCCGTCGAATACACAGACTGATTCAGAACACAGTCGATTCCATTAGAGATGTTCAAACATTATTCAGGGCTCTGGTTGCTGCTGACCGCAGCCTTGGCCATAATTATTACGGTCGCCTTCTCCGACGATATCAACATCGGAGAATATACCGTAAAGAAAGCCCCTGTTGCCGACGTCTTGCTGAAAGACCGCGATGCCGCCGTCGAACCCGACAGTCTGCAGGACGAGCAGGGCATGCGCCGCGACGCGATAGTCAAGGAAGTCCCTACGGACTCGCTGCCGCAGTCAATCTTTATCTTCGGCGACTCGATGACCTATAATCTGGCGCTGCGTCTGGCACAATATGCCAAGGCGAACGGCCACAGGATCAATTCGGTGAACTGGGATTCGAGCAATACCAAGATATGGGCCGATTATGACACGTTGGCCAATTGCATAGCGCGGTACAGGCCAACTCAGATTTTCATATCGTTAGGCAGCAACGAGCTGTATTTCAGGGACCCGTCATCGAGGCTGAAATATGTAAGGAAGATACTGGAGACGATAGATACGATTCCCTACGTATGGATCGGGCCGCCCAACTGGAAAGAGGACACCGGCATCAACGACATGCTGGAACGCGCATGTCGG